>SKHR01000089.1 GCA_007116865.1 Marinospirillum sp.
CCACTACCGCCACCGTATTGGCCCAGGCAATCGTCAACGAAGGCTTCAAAGGCGTGACTGCTGGCATGAACCCGATGGACCTTAAGCGCGGTATCGACAAAGCCGTGGTTGCAGCGGTTGAAGAAATCAAAAAACTGGCCAAGCCCTGCACTGACAGCAAGTCAATTGCTCAGGTCGGCACCATTTCAGCCAATGGCGACACCCGTATTGGTGAAATCATTGCTGAAGCCATGGAAAAAGTCGGTAAAGAAGGCGTCATCACTGTTGATGAAGGCCGTGGCTTTGAAGACGAGCTGGAAGTGGTTGAAGGCATGCAGTTCGATCGTGGCTATATCTCTCCTTACTTCGTCACCAACCAGGACAACATGTCTGCCGAACTGGAAGACCCTTACATCCTGCTGGTTGACAAGAAAATCGCCAACATTCGTGATCTGCTCCCCGTACTGGAAGCCACTGCAAAAAGCGGCAAGCCACTGCTGATCATCGCTGAAGATATCGAAGGCGAAGCGCTGGCAACTCTGGTCGTCAACTCGATGCGTGGCATCGTCAAAGTGGCCGCAGCCAAAGCCCCTGGTTTTGGTGATCGTCGTAAAGCCATGCTGCAAGACATCGCGATTCTGACCAACGCCACAGTGATTTCTGAGGAAGTTGGCCTGAATCTTGAGCAGGCCACTGTTGAGCACCTGGGTACCGCCAAGCGTGCCGTGCTGACCAAAGAAAGCACCACCATTATCGATGGTTCAGGCAGCCAGGAAGACATCCAGGGCCGCGTCAAACAGATCCGCGCGCAGATGGAAGAGACCTCTTCTGACTATGACCGTGAAAAACTGCAAGAGCGTTTGGCTAAACTGGCCGGTGGTGTTGCGGTGATTCGTGTCGGCGCTGCGACCGAAGTCGAAATGAAAGAGAAAAAAGCCCGTGTTGAAGACGCGCTCCACTCAACTCGTGCCGCCGTGGAAGAAGGCGTGGTCGCCGGTGGTGGCACCGCTCTGATTCGCGTACTGAACACGCTGAAAGTCGAGGGTGAAAACGAAGACCAGAAACACGGCATCGCCATTGCGCTGCGTGCGATGGAAGCGCCTCTGCGTCAGATCGTCACCAACGCCGGTGAAGAAGCCTCTGTCATCGTTGCCAAGGTTAAAGAAGGCGAAGGCAACTACGGCTACAACGCTCAAACTGGTGAGTATGGCGACCTGGTAGCCATGGGGGTACTGGATCCTGCCAAGGTGACTCGTACTGCACTGCAATCTGCGGCATCGGTTGGCGGTCTGATGATCACCACTGAGTGTATGGTTGCGGAAATCCCTGAAGAAAAACCAGCCGCTGGCATGGGTGACATGGGCGGTATGGGTGGCATGGGCGGCATGATGTAATTCATCTCCCCCAAGTCTCAAACCCCGCAGCCTGGCTTGCGGGGTTTTTTTTCGTCCAGATTAAGGCAGGTGTTCTCTGGCCAGGTATTCGTGCGATTGCATTTCCAACAGGCGGCTTTTGGTGCGTTCGATTTCAAAAGCCAGATTGCCGCCCGTGTAGATTTCCTCAATAGCGACTTCTGCGGACAACATGACCTTGACGTTGCGATCATAAAACTCATCAATCAGGTTGATGAAGCGGCGTGTCTGGTCGTCCTTTTCCCGCCCCAGTTGCGGCAGATTGGAAATCAATACGGTGTGAAAAATCTTCGATAGCTCAATGTAGTCATACTGGCTGCGCGGGCCGTCACACAATTCGGCAAAGTCAAACCAGGCAACCTGATCATGGCAGCGACGCGCATGAATTTTGCGCTGATTGATCTCAATGGCTAGATCACGCTGGCCTTCAGCCATCACCAGGCTTGAAAAGGCCTCATCCAGGCTGGCATCGGCTCGCTCATCCAGGGGCCAGTGATAGATTTCTGCTTGAGTCAGCGCGCGCATCCGATAGTCCACACCACTGTCCACATTGACGATCTGGGTGTGGGTTTTCAGCAGTTCAATAGCGGGTAAAAAGCGAGCGCGCTGCAGGCCATCCTTGTAAAGACCGTCCGGTTCAATATTCGAGGTGGTCACCAGGGTGACACCTTCATCGAACAGGGCTTCCAACAGGTTTGCCAGAATCATGGCATCAGTAATGTCCTTGACGAAAAATTCATCCAGGCACAATACCCGCAGTTCACCCGCCAGCGTTGCGGCAACCAGTTTCAAGGGGTTGGGCTGACCATCCACTTTTCTCAGTTCGACATGCACCCGCTGCATGAAGCGGTGAAAGTGGGTACGCATTTTTTCTGTAAAGGGCAGCGAATCAAAAAAGGTGTCCACCAAATAGGTCTTGCCACGGCCGACCCCGCCCCAGAAATACAGGCCCTTGACCGGGGTTTGTTTACTTTTGCCTGTCAGGCGCGACAAAAGGCCACGCTTTTGTGGCTTGTGAGCAATCAAGGCATCATGCAAGCTTTGAAGATGCTCAACCGCCTGCTTCTGTGCAGGATCCGACTTAAAGTCCGGGCGTTCAAGATCCTTTAGATAGCGCTCCATTGGCGTCATCACTGATCCACCTGTATTAAATGCACTCAAATAAATTCTGTTAAAACACACGCTTGCCTGGGTAAGCTGGTCTTTCACCAGACAAAGCCAACAGAGCATTATACGCTAGCCACCTGTGACTTCCCACCGCCAGACTTTGTTCCTTGGTCGCAGATTTTAATCCTTGACCCCGAACACTGGAAAGTCGATATAATCACTGAACCGATGCACTTGGCGCCACGACAAAAAACAAGGAGCAACTCGTGAACCTCGCAGATACCCAGTGGATTTTAGTGATCAGCAGTTTTTTGATTGGTGCTGGCTTAGGCGCTTTGGCCTATCATTTGATGAACGCCAGTGTGGCCCAGAACATCCGGATTCGCCACCAGTTGACCGAACGTGAACTTGAGTTGAACCAACTGCGAGAAGGCCTCAACGATCATTTCTCGCGCACTGCCGATGGCCTGGCTGGACTGAGCAAACAGCTACAAACCATGGAGCAACAGATTCGGACCGATGCCTCTGCACTCAGCACCGATGAAACGCTCATCAAACGCTTATCCCAACTGGAGCCCACTGAGAGCGATAAGGCTGCTTTTGATGCGGCCACGGAAGAGGCCAGCGAGCCGATCGAGCCACCCAAGGACTACTCACCAGACAGCGAGCGCGGCACCCTGTCTGAGGACTTTGGCTTGAATGAAGACATCAAGGAACCACCCCGCCATTGATCAGACGGGGTTAGGATCATCAATAAACCGGGCATCAACTGCTGGCCACTGTTGAGTGATCCAGCGAGCCAGTGCCTGCACGCCCCCCCGCTCAGTGGCATGGTGACCGGCAGAAAAATAGCTGATTCCCAGCTCTCTTGCTTCATGCAGAGTGCGCTCACTGACTTCACCGCTGATGTAGGCATCCACGCCGAGTTCAGCTGCATGCACCAAAGCCCCTTCCGCCGCCCCCGTACACCAGGCAAAACGCTGCAATGGACGGGTGTGGCCGGCAAAATATAGCGGCTCACGCCCCAGTTGCTGTGTGAGTCGCTGGCAAAAGTCATCGCCGCTCATGGCGGTGGGCAATTCACCCACCAGCCCTGGCGACCAGCCTGCGTCCTGCATATCACCACTGATTTTGAACCCTAACAAGGCGCCCAGCTGGGCATTATTACCCAGACTGGGATGAGCATCCAAGGGCAGGTGGTAAGCTATAAGGTTGATGTTCTTTTGTATCAAGGCCCGGACTCGACGCCCTTTCATGCCCGTCAAGGGCGCTGGCTCACCTTTCCAGAAAAAACCATGATGCACTAACAGGGCATCGGCTTCTTCATCCAGCACCCGCTCAATCAAAGCGAGGCTGGCGGTCACCCCAGTGACCACCTTGCTGATTTCCGCTCGGCCTTCTATCTGCAAGCCGTTGGGACAATAGTCCTGAAACTGCTCAACCGCCAGCAGCTGATTTAACGAACGAACCA
>SKHR01000235.1 GCA_007116865.1 Marinospirillum sp.
AAAGAAAAGAACTTCTTTGAAACCCGGGTCACTGAATATCAAAGCGGTGGGTTACGCTGGGATTGAGTGCTCAACCTCCGTCGTCGCTCAGTTGACTGAGCGGCGACTGGTTTGCTCGATATAGGCCAGCAAAGCCTGGCGGGCTTGAGGGTCCATGGGCTGAAAACGAATCGCAACCCGGATTTTATCCGTTCTTGACGGATGCGTCGGGTCGGCCTCTAAACGCATGACCTGGCAGGGCAGTACCGGCTGCTCGGATGCGTCTGGCATTTGTAATTTTACCTGTAGCGCGTCAAACACAGTGTAGCTTCTCAGCAAGTCGTGATCCGCCAGCACCAGTAGACCTGATAAAGAAATATCAATCAGATCTGATTCAATCGCTGCGCTTTGGGCAAATTTCAGCCAGGCTTTTTGTCCACTGGCCGCTCTGACTCGCTCAGAGTTACGCCGCTCCATGCGACCTCGGGCCAAAAAGACTTTTTCAACCAGCTTTTTGGCAGTGAAGGGCTTGACGACAAACGACGTCACACCTAGCTGGACTGCGGTGACCAAAGAGTCCCGATCACCGCGGGAAGTGATCATGATGAAAGGCAAGTGGGCCGTGGCAGGGTTTTCTCTGACGGCAGCCAGCAACTCATCGCCCGCCATGACTGGCATTTCCCAATCACAAAAAATCCAGTCAATGGCGTGTTTGCCCAGCATTTTGAGCGCATCCTGACCATTGCTGGCTTCCAGCACCTCACGACAATAAAGTCGATCCCTTAAGACCTGTACAATCGCCGAACGCGCTGTTGCAGAATCATCAACCACCAAGGCCACATCTTTATCTAACATCATTTCACTCGAACAGGGGGCGACCGGACATCACATGGCTTCACTGCTTTGCTGTACGGACACAAAATCTGTGTTAAACCAACCAGATTGACTTATATTCGCCTTTAGTAGAAAAAAAAGGGCTGTGAAACGCATTTTAGCGCCGATACTGCTCCCTGCAAAAAGATTTTTTTGTTAACATAAGGTTTGTTTACCCAGCTGGCTGAGGCTCTTTCTCAGGACTGCTCCAAGAGGTACAGGAGAACTCTGTCCATGACATCTGAACTAAGTTTTCGTTTACATGAAACCCAGCGTTTCATCCAAGCGATCCTATCCAGTCAAGACGGCCGGCGCTTCCTTTTTAACCATCTGTTTAATGTGCTCGTCCTTGCTCTGGTTGTGCTCTTAGCCATTTCTATTGTTTTGTTCGGTCTTTTTGAAGGCATGGTGTTAAGGCGACGCACCATGGTGCTCACCCTAGGCATGCTGACCACCTTGTTGGTGATCGTGCCCATGGCCACCATGCCATTTTTCTCCTTCAAGGATGTATTTCATCGGCTAGTCGCCTTTTTTAACCGCCAGGGTTTATTCACCCACCTGAGTGATCACGTGTTTTATCGGCAAACAGCCAAGGGAGAAATCAACCTTCACCTTGCTAAAGCTCATGCAGTACTAGCCGAAAAGCATCGCTTGCTTTCATGCAATACCCAACCGACCCAGAATATCAGTCGCCAGCTGGCGTTTTCTTTGGGACGCTCAATACGTGATGCGGTGCGAATTTCCAAGGAGCTGGTCAGTAGCGGTCGCCTCAAGCCCGATCAAAAAATCGTGGGTGCCACCTACGGCTACCTCTTTGGCGCAGCTAAAAGCAAACTCAAGCTTCAACGCTATATTCCTAGCCGCTGGTCTCGCTTATCAAGTGGATTGTTTTATCGCATTGGCGCTTTGCATGCCGTTTACATGTACTTCATTATTCACGACAAACTTCCCCCTTCTTTTGATCCCGTCTACTTCATGGCCACCGTCGGTGATGTGATCGGCAACAAGATCCAAGGGGCTTGAGTCCAACTCCAAACGCAACTCTGCTCGATAAAAAAGCCCCCAACAGTTGAGTATCAACTCAACTCTTGGGGGTCACTTCGATAGCAGCGGTTTATCTAGCTAGGTAAACCGTCGCTTCATAGTTTTCTATTTCAGCTTAAACTGCTCAACCAACTCCTCAAGGCGATCCGCCAGCTTCACGAGGTCATCACTGACGTTCGCTGATTTGTGTGCGTCTTGAGAAGTTTGCTCTGCTATCGTGCCAATATGCAGCACCTGAGCATTGACCCGCTCAGCCACACCCTGCTGCTCTTCTGCTGAGCTGCTCATTTGTGCATTCAGTCGGCTGATATTGGTCACTGCATCGGCGATTTGACTGAGTGACTCACCCACCTGCTCAACATCCGCCACGCTCTTCTTCGCGCCCTGGCGTGCGGTGTGCATCACCTCAACCGCACCCTTGGCTTCTTCCTGCAAGCGGCTAATCGTGCGCTGCACATCCTTAGTTGCATCGTGGGTTCGGTTAGCCAACGAACGTACTTCATCGGCCACCACCGCAAAACCTCGGCCACTTTCCCCGGCACGGGCCGCCTCAATCGCAGCATTCAGTGCTAGCAGGTTAGTCTGCTCGGCAATACCTGTAATGATGTCCAGAACCTTACCCACATCATCACTGTATTCATCCAAAGACTGAATCACTTGCGAGGCTTTTTCCAGATGATCCGTTAGCTGGTGTATCCCGGAAATACTATCGTGAGTAAGTTGGCGACTTGAGTTGGCTTCAGCATCAGCCTGAGTCGAAGCAGCAGCCGTAGTCAGCGCATGCTCACGTGTTTCCTTCGCGCTGGCTTGCATCTGCTCCATCGCGCTGGCCATCAGAACTGTCTGCTCTGACTGCTCATTGACTGCCGAAACCGTTTCTTCTGCGACAGATGCAATGGTATGAGCCGAGCTTTTTAAAGTACGGGTTGTTGATGCCACTTGTTGTAAGCTCGTTGAGAAGCGCTCCAACATGGTATTGAAGGTCTTCGCTAGGCGGCCAATTTCATCTTCACTGCGCAGATTGACGCGCACACTCAAGTCAGAGTCATCTTCAACTTTTTGCATCGCTTGGCGCAGCCGATACAAAGGTCGGATGATAAGACGAAACAACACCCAGGACAAAAGCACCAACCCCCCAATCAGCAGTAACACCTGAACACCGGCCAGTTGCATTAATCCCAGATTAATGCGCCGATCAAGATCTGCCAATGAATAGGTCAAGCGAATGGCGCCCAGCAGCTCGCCTTCCTCACCCACATGGCAGGTCATACAGTTGGTGCCCCGATAATCGGTTTCGTTGTGGATTGGACGAATCACGGTCAGCATTCGTCCATCCGGTGTGGAAGTAATCTGACGAATGGCCTCACCTTCCAGTGCGCGCTGATCAAGCTCATCACGAGGCTGATCAATATCCGCACCCGGACCAAAAAAGCGGGTGACCTTTTCTGTGCGCAAAACCCGTGCTTCTTCAATGCCTGGCTGGCTTAAAACCTTTTCACGGTGAACTTCACGAAATTGTGCCAGGGTACCAGTCAGCATCATGATATTCAGTGTATCAAGATAGGTATCGGCTATCTCAACCACATTTTCCATCATGGTTTCTTCAACCATGGCACGCTCTGTTCTTGCACTAAAAAGCAATGAAGCACCCATGACGATCACCAACACGATCACCAGCACTGCATTGACTTTTTTCTGGATAGAGGCGTTTTGTAGCCAATTATTCATGAATCTTCTCCACCTAGGCTGCCACTTGAGGCATCACACAGGCTTATGGTTACAGGTTCAGTTTGTCCGCCACAAAGTCGGCATCCTTGTCACCACGACCAGACAGGTTGATCAGTACATGAGCGTGCGTACCAAGCTTCTTGGCTTCTTGCATCACCCAGGCAACGGCATGCGCAGACTCAAGCGCAGGGATAATTCCCTCAAGGCGTGAGAGCTGCATAAAAGCATCCAGGCAAGCCGTGTCATCGATCGCGTGATATTCAGCTCGCCCAAGGTCTTTTAAGTAACTATGGTGTGGACCCACCGAAGGGTAGTCTAAACCAGAAGCGATGGA
>SKHR01000051.1 GCA_007116865.1 Marinospirillum sp.
GGGGCCGTCATAATGGACTCGGCCATTGTTATCGCCCATCACGTTGATATTGCCATCGGCATCCTTGACCTGAACCGTGGGGCCACGGCGAATGAACAGGCCGACCAGGCTATTGGCTTCCTGTAGTGCGCCACCACCATTGTTGCGCAGGTCTATCACAAGGCCGTCAATGCCTTCTTCTTCCAGCTCATTGATCAGACGGGCGACATCGCGGGTGGTGCTGCGATAGTTGTGGGGATCGGTGCGGCGGCCTTCAAAGTCCATATAAAAAGCCGGGATTTCAATCACGCCGATTCGGCGCGCACGGCCATCCAGTTCGGTTTCAATCACACGTTTGCTGGCGGCCTGGTCTTCGAGTTGAACCGCATTGCGCTCGATCTCAATGACCCGCCGATTGGTGTTGTCGCTGGACATGACTTCAAGGCGCACAATTGAGCCTTTGGGGCCGCGGATTTTTTCGACCACCTCATCCAGGCGCCAGCCAATCACGTTTTCCAGCTCACCATCGCTGCCCTGTCCAACGGATAAAATACGATCGGTCGGACGTAGTTGTCCTTGGCGATCTGCTGGGCCACCGGGCACCAGGCTGACAACCTGAGTGTACTCATGCTCGGTTTGTAGCACGGCACCGATGCCTTCCAGGGACAGACGCATCTGAATGTTGAAGCTCTCACTGCGGCGCGGTGACAGATAGTTGGTATGGGGGTCAACGCTGGTGGTGAAGGCGTTCATGAAGGTTTGGAACAGGTCTTCACTGTTGGTTTGGCGCAGGCGGTTAAGCTGGTTCTCATAGCGTCTGACCAGCAGGTCTCTGGCTTCTTCCAGGGTTTGATCGGCATCCAGCAGATTGAGCAGCTCGTGGGTCAAACGCTGACGCCAGTAATGATCCAAGGCTTCGGCGGAGTCGGCCCGAGGCACTTCACGGCGGTCAGCCTGAAAACGCTCATCACTGTTGAGATCAAAGTCAGCCAGTTGGTTTTTTAACCAGTCCAGATTCTGCTGCAGGCGATGTTCCTGCTTGAGGGAAAGATCAATATGAATCTCAAAAGGCAGTGCCAGTCGCCCTTCCGTTAATGCCGGCATCAGCTCGGCACTGCGTGCCATCCAGGCATCAGCTTGTGCTTGTGTCAGTAAGCCTTTGTGCGGGTCCAGATGACGTAAAAAGTTTTCCATCGTCTGTTCGGCGAGGCTTTCGTCCAGTGTGACTGTCGCAAAATGCTGGCGCGTGAGCATGCGCGTGATTTCCTGCGCAGCCTGACGATGCTCGCGTTCAGGTTGTAGTTCCGCCAGAGGGGTGTACTGGCGGGTGGATGTCTCTTCAGCTGGCGCCAAGGCGGCCCATGATAGCAGGGCAATCAATAGAACTAGCCAGCGAGTGGAAGGCAGGATCATCCGCAAAAAACTCCTGTTAACTGATTAAAAGCGTTAAGCTATAGAGTACAGAATAAGGGTTAAGTTTAATCTTAAATGACAAGCATACCCGATGCGGTCCTGGAAGGCAGCTTTTACCCTTGAATCGATTTTTGATGGAGTTGAGTCATGGTTCATTCAGTCACCCCGGCCGATGGTTTGATGCGCTTTATTGAACAGTCGCCCACACCTGCGCATGCCGTGGATTCGATGGTGCATCGTTTACAGGCGGCAGGCTTCGAAGCCTTGGATACGGCGACTGCCTGGTCTTTGCAGCCAGGGCAGGGGTATTACCTGGTGTTGGGGTCTGCCAGTTTGATCGCTTGGCGCCAGGGCTCGGCGCCGGTCACCCAGGCCGGGTTGCGAATGCTGGGCGCGCATACCGATAGCCCGTGTTTGAAGGTCAAGCCGCAAGCTGAAATCCAGCGTCAGGGTTATCTGCAGTTAGGGGTAGAGGTTTATGGCGGTGCATTATTGCACCCTTGGATGGACCGTGACCTGAATCTGGCCGGGCGGGTGATTTATCGCTCCACCTCTGGACGTCAGGTGGCTACCCTTTGGCAGCACCCGCGCCCGATCGGGGTGATTCCTTCGTTGGCAATCCACCTGAATCGCGAGGCAAACAAGGGAGTGGAAGTCAATCCACAGAAGCATCTGCCCGTGGTATTGCAAACGGCCGCTCAGCCTTTGCAGTGGTGTTTGCGCGATCAGTTGGCCTTGTGGCTGCGGGAGTCGGGCCACCCGGTAGATCAGGTGCTGGAATATGATTTGTGTTTCAGTGACAGCCAGCCACCTGCACGCATTGGACTGGAAGGCGAGTTTATTGCCGCGGCCCGGCTGGATAACCTGGCCTCCTGTTATTTGGCATTGGAAGCGCTGATCCATGCAGACCCCGAAACAGCGGCCACCCAGATGGTGACCCTGCATGATCATGAAGAGGTCGGCAGTGCTTCGGCCTGGGGCGCTGAAGGGCCGATGCTGGAGCGGGTATTGCGCCGTTTAGTCAGCGATGAGCTGGGCTGGCAGCAGATGCTGGATCGCTCAATGATGCTGTCCTGTGATAACGCCCATGCCCTGCACCCTAATTTTGCCGATCGTCATGATGAGAATCACGGGCCAAGGATCAACCAAGGGCCGGTGATCAAGGTGAACGCCAATCAGCGTTATGCCACGGACAGTGAAACGGCAGCGCTTTTCGCGACCTGCTGTGAGGAGGCCCAGGTGCCGTTTCAGCGTTTTGTGGTGCGCTCGGACATGGGGTGCGGCAGCACCATCGGCCCGATCACTGCAACACGTCTGGGAGTCCGTGTGGCAGATATCGGCATTCCCCAGTGGGCTATGCACTCTGTGAGAGAAACCGCCGGTGTGATGGATCTGGACTATACCTTGAAAGCCATGCAGCAGTTTTTACAGCGAGAAGCACTGGATTAAAGTCGTGATCTGGAAAGAACAAAGGGTGTTCAAAAAGACCTAAGGAGGGGTCGGTGGCTCCCGGAGCAGGACTCGAACCTGCGACCAATTGATTAACAGTCAACTGCTCTACCGACTGAGCTATCCGGGAATATCCGATACAACATCACAACCAGCGATCCTTGGCTCCCGGAGCAGGACTCGAACCTGCGACCAATTGATTAACAGTCAACTGCTCTACCGACTGAGCTATCCGGGAAAGGATTAGCTGGTGGCTATGCCCTGATTCGAACAGGGGACCCCATCATTATGAGTGATGTGCTCTAACCAACTGAGCTACATAGCCAACGGGAGCGCATTATAATGATCTGTCAGACTTTGGCAAGCCCTGTGAAGCGGCAAGGCATTTTTACCGGGGTTTTTGTTGGTCGTGTAAGTTTTGCATCTGGCTGAGTGCTATAGTCTGCCAATCAAAGAGTAATGCGCTGATCCTGATGGTGATCAACAGCAAGCGAGGGCAAACATGAGTGATTTGGATGTGTCGTTGCGTGAGCAGGTTCGAGTGCTGGGCGAAGGCCTGGGACAGGTGATTCAGGCCGCTCAAGGTGAGCCTTTTTTGCACAAGGTGGAAAGCATTCGCGCCCTGGCCAAGCAGGTTCACCGTGGCGAGGTTCCTCCCCAGGCGCTGACCGATGCACTGAACCAACTGGATGACCAGGAGTTGCTTCCTGTGGCACGCGCATTCACCCAGTTTTTGAACCTGGCCAATGCCGCAGAACAGCATTTTCGTGCTCGTGAGCGAGTGGTTGAAGACTATCGCCAAGGTGAGCAGCCGGGGTTTCGGCGTTTGATGCAGACCCTCAAGGCTGAATCCATTCCTTCTGATCGGATTTTAGACACCCTGACTCAGCAGCAGGTTGAGCTGGTGTTTACCGCCCATCCGACGGAAGTGAGTCGTCGCTCCATGATCCAAAAATACGATCAACTGGATGCCACGCTGGGGCAGCTAGAACGTGCGACTTCCGCTCGTGAGCGGGAGGAAGCCTTAAGGCGTCTGCGCGAGCTCATTGCCCAATCCTGGCATACCGATGAAATTCGCGCTCAGCGTCCAACCCCGGTGGATGAGGCCAAGTGGGGGCTGGCGGTGATTGAAAACTCTTTGTGGCAAGCCGTGCCCAGCTATTACCGGGATCTGGATCAGGTGTTATTTGAGCAGACCGGGCAGCGTTTGCCGCTGCACGCCGCACCGATCCGCTTTGCCTCCTGGATGGGCGGTGATCGTGATGGCAATCCGAATGTGACTGCGCGGATCACTCAAGAGGTGTTATGGCTGTCACGCTGGATGGCAGCAGATCTTTACCTGCGCGATATCAATCAGTTGCGTTGGGAGTTGTCCATGCAGGAGGCTTCTGATGCTCTGTTGGCCCAGACTGGTGTTACAACCGAACCTTATCGCGCACTGCTTAAGCCGATTCGTGATCGTCTGCAAGCCACGCTGGACTGGCTCAAGGCCAAGCTGGATGGTGAAACCCTGCCGGATCAGGCGGTGATCTGGGATGAAGCGACGCTGCGTGAGCCGCTAATGCTCTGTTATGAGTCCTTGACGCAAAAAGGCATGCAGGTGATCGCCGACGGCTTGCTGACAGATATCCTGCGGCGTTTGGCGACCTTTGGTTTGACACTGGTTCGTCTGGATGTGCGTCAGGAAGCCCCTCGGCATACTCAAGCCTTGTCTGAAGCCACCCGGTATCTAGAGCTGGGTGACTATGCTGAGTGGGACGAGCCTCAACGGCTGGATTTTCTGCTCAAGGAACTGAGCAATCCTCGACCCTTGCTGCCTTCGCACTGGCCGTGCAGTGCGGATACGCAAGAGGTGCTGGATACCTGTGCTGTGATTGCCCAGGAGGGTGCAGAGGCCATCAGTGCTTATGTGATTTCGATGGCAGGTCAGGCCTCCGATGTGCTGGCGGTGTTCCTGCTGCTGAAGGTTTGTGGGGTCAAACGGGCACTGCCGGTGGTGCCTTTGTTTGAGACCCTCAATGATCTGGATCGAGCACCGGCGGTGATCCAAAGTCTGTTTGATCTTGATTGGTATCGTGACTATGGACAGGGCCAGCAGCAGGTGATGATCGGTTACTCGGATTCATCCAAGGATGCCGGTCAATTGGCCGCCAGTTGGGCCCAGTATCGGGCTCAGGAAGCCGTCACCCAGGTCTGCGCCAAGGCGGGGATTCATCTGACCCTCTTCCATGGGCGAGGGGGCACGGTCGGTCGAGGCGGTGGCCCGACTCAGGCTGCGATTCTGGCACAACCGCCAGGCTCTGTTCAGGGGCGCCTCAGAGTCACCGAGCAGGGTGAGATGATCCGCTTTAAGTTTGGTTTGCCGGCATTGGCGGAGCGTGCGCTGGAGGTTTATACCGCAGCGGTATTGCAGGCGACCCTGTTGCCGCCACCAGCTCCGCGCCCAGAATGGCGCCAGCAAATGGATCAACTGGCGGCGACCGCTTTGAAAGGTTATCGCGCCTTGGTGCGCGAACACCCGGATTTTGTGCGTTATTTTCGTCAGCTTACACCGGAGCAGGAGCTGGCGATGTTGCCTTTGGGTAGTCGGCCAGCCAAGCGCCGAGCCGATGGTGGTATCGAAAGTCTACGAGCGATTCCGTGGATTTTTGCCTGGACGCAAGTGCGCTTGATGCTGCCGGCCTGGCTGGGCACGGATGAGGCGCTGGCAGAAGCCCTGGCGGCAGGTCAGGCAGAAGCCCTGCGAGACATGATCGAAGGTTGGCCATTTTTTGCGACCAATATGCACATGATCGAAATGGTGTTGGCCAAAACCGATATTCCGGCCGTGTTAGAATATGAAACCCTGTTAGTGGATGACGCACTGAAACCCATGGGGCAGGTACTGAGAGCGCGATTGCAAAGCCTGTGCGCAGACCTTTTGCAACTGCGTGAGCAATCTTGTTTGTTAGAAACCGTGCCCTTAACGCGCCAGGCGATTCAGGTGCGTAACCCCTATATCATCCCGCTGAATTTGCTTCAAGCGGAGTTGCTTTCAAGGGTGCGGGGCTGCCGTGATGAGGGCGTTTGCTCCACTCAGGTGCGTCCAGAAACCCTGGAGCGTGCTTTAATGGTCACCATTGCGGGGATTGCTGCAGGTTTGCGTAATACTGGGTAGACTAGCGGGCGGTCAAAGTGGTTAAACTACATTGTGAGGTGATCCATGTCGGGTCAGATGGCGGGAATTTTGTTGGCAGCAGCGATCGCGTTTATTGTTCCACTGGCGGGTTACGCGGTCCATCTGCATTTTGAAGCATTACGGCGTCAGCGAATTGCCAAAGAAACCCATGCCAAGGAAGCAGAGCAGGCGCGTGAGAAGATCATGGAAAGCCTGAGTGTGTTGGCGCGCGCCTTGCTTGATGACCAGGTCAACCTGACCGAGGCGGGCATTCGGATTCGGGTGCTGCTTGATCTGCTGCCAGAAGATGGCCCCGCAGTCAGTGCGGAGCTGCAACAGGTTTTTGATGACTTTTGGCAGCAGGCTAAAGATTTTGCCACTCATGAAGCGCGTGAGTCACTGGAGCCTGCCGAGCGTGAATCACAGGATGCCGCACGCCAAACCCTGGAAGCCACCTATCAGTCACGCTTACATCAGGCCGCTGAAGACCTGCTGGCCTGGTGTGCTGCGTCGGGTTTTCATTCACCTCAAACGCTTGGCCAGCCTGCGGCAGCGCGCTGACGCTCATGTTACCGGTTAATACGCTGTTTAAACAATTGCGCTCAGATCGGCGCAAACAAAGCCCTGATCGTCAGGTGGCGACGCGCGCAGAAGAAAAAGCCAGCGACAACTTTAATGATCAGCTGTTGCGACAGATTTCTGCAACTGGTCGTGCCAGTCTTAAAAAGGAGTTGTCAGATCTACAAGGACTGCTGGTCAAGGCGGGTGATGAGCTGGAGCGCAATCCAACAGTCGGTAATCTGGAGGTTTTTCGGGTTCTGCTGTCCAACCTGGTGGATAAGGTCGTTAAAGGCGGCTTTCAGGTCGATAATGTTGGCCCAGGATGGCATCCGGCGGATCGGCACCAGGTCATTCGTCAAATTGATGAGGAAGCCGAATCCCTGCTGCTGCTGGTGATGACCGAGCAAAAGGATCGCGTGGCGATTGCCAGGAAACTATCGGATATTAAAGGGCTGGTGGTGGACCTTTTGTCCTGACTGCCAGCCGGTGCTATTGAGGAGTCGAGTTGTATGTCAGTGTCCCCAACGCGTTGGCCCAGCATTGCAGAAGTGGTTGGCCAAACCCCTCTGGTTCGATTACAACGTATGCAGGCCGGTAAAAATAACCACCTGCTACTCAAGCTGGAAGGCAACAACCCGGCCGGTTCGGTCAAGGATCGTCCGGCACTGTATATGATTCAAGCCGCCCAGCAGCGCGGAGAAATCCAGCCAGGCGACACCCTGATTGAAGCGACTTCAGGCAACACGGGCATTGCCTTGGCGATGGCGGCTGCAGTGATGGGGTATCGCATGGTGCTGATCATGCCGGAAAACGCTACTGAGGAGCGCAAATGGTCGATGCAGGCCTATGGGGCGGAGTTGATTCTGGTCAGCAAAGAAGCCGGCATGGAAGGTGCGCGGGATCTGGCATTGTCGATGCAGGCGGAAGGCAAGGGACGCGTTTTAAATCAGTTTGGTAACCTGGATAATCCTCTGGCTCATTATCACTCAACCGGGCCAGAGTTATGGCAGCAAACCCAGGGACAGATCACCCACTTTATTAGCTCCATGGGCACCACCGGCACCATCATGGGCACTGGGCGCTATCTCAAAGAACAAAACCCAGCGATTCAACTGATCGGTTTGCAGCCCTCTGAAGGGGCCAGCATTCCCGGTATCCGGCGCTGGCCCCAGGCCTATTTGCCGAGTATTTTTGATCCGGCCCAGGTGGATGTGACGCTCGATATCACGCAGCAGGAGGCCGAACACACCATGCGCCGTTTAGCCCAGGAAGAAGGTATTTTTGCCGGTGTTTCATCCGGTGGTGCGGTCGCCGCGATGCTGCGGGTTGCCGAACAGGTTGAAAATGCGGTGATGGTTGCCATTATTTGTGATCGAGGTGACCGGTATTTGTCCAGCGGTGTGTTTGCGACCACTGATGATTGAATCGCACGAAAAAGTGAAAAGACATGGTTAAAGTGAGGGATGATCAGCCGCTGAAAGCGGATGGCAGTGTTGATCTCAGCGCCTGGTTGGAGAACTTGCAGGAAGATGTCAGTCTGGTTGATGTTTCCCGGGTGCGCAGCGCCTGTGACCTGGCTGAGAAACTCGAATTCAAGGCGATCGCTGAAGGGCGGGTCTGGTATGAGGGGGCCAGTAGTTTACGCACAGGGCTGGAGATGGCGGACATCCTCGGTGAGCTGCGGATGGACGATGACACGCTGATCGCGGCGATACTTTATCGCGCAGTGCGTGAAGAACTGATCGGCTTGCAGAGCATTGAAAAGCATTTTGGTAAAACGGTGGCTACCCTGATCGAAGGGGTACAGCAAATGGCGGCCATCAGTCAGATTCAAACCAATGATGCCATTGCCCTGGGGCAGCGCCAAACCCAGTTGGAACAGCTGCGCAAAATGCTGGTCGCGCTGGTGGATGATGTGCGTGTAGCTTTGATCAAGCTGGCGGAGCGGACCTGTGCGTTGCGTCAGATCAAAACCGCGCCCAGAGATAAACGCACCCAGGTGGCGCGTGAGGTGTTTGAAATCTATGCGCCTTTGGCCCATCGTTTGGGCATCGGGCATATCAAGTGGGAGCTGGAAGATCTGTCTTTCCGCTATCTGGAAGAAGACAGTTACAAGTCCATTGCGCGTTTGCTGGCAGAAAAACGTCTTGATCGGGACGAGTACATTCAGCAGGTGATCCAGCAGCTACAGACGGCCATTCTGGAGCAGGGGATTGAGGATGCCGATCTGGAGGGGCGGGCGAAGCACATCTATTCGATCTGGCGCAAAATGAAGCGCAAGAAAATCGATTTTTCTCAGGTCTATGATGTGCGCGCGGTGCGTGTGCTGGTGCCACAAGTACGTGACTGTTATGCCGTACTGGGGATCGTGCACTCCATGTTCCAGCATATTCCCAACGAGTTTGACGACTATATCGCCACCCCCAAGGACAACGGCTATCGTTCGCTGCACACCGCAGTGATCGGGCCACAAGCCAAGGTGCTGGAAGTGCAGATTCGCACCTATGCGATGCATGAAGAAGCCGAACTCGGTGTGTGTGCCCATTGGCGCTACAAGGGAACCGATGCGGCAGCCAAGAGCAATGCCTATGAGGATAAAATTGCCTGGTTGCGCCAGGTGCTTGAATGGCATGAAGAAGTGGGTGATGTCAGCGGAATCCGTGAAGAGCTGCAAAATGATGTGGCCCCGGATCGCATTTATGTGTTCACCCCGGATGGCCATGTGATTGATCTGCCCAAAGACGCCACTCCGATAGACTTTGCCTACCGTGTTCACACCGAGATTGGCCACCGTTGTCGGGGTGCCAAGGTCAATGGACGAATTGTGCCGCTGAACTATGCACTGAAAACCGGCGAGCAGATTGAAATTCTCACCACTTCGGGTGAGGGCGGCCCCAGCCGAGACTGGTTGAACCCCTCTTTGGGTTATGTGAAAACCTCTCGCTGTCGCGCCAAAATCCAGCACTGGTTCAAGCTGCAAAATCGTGACCAGAATGTGGAAGAAGGGCGTCAGCTGATTGAAAAGGAATTCAAACGTCTGGGGCTGGAAGGCCTGGATATGGGGGCTTTGGCTCAGGCGCTGAATTTACACACTCAGGAAGACCTGTATGCCGCGCTGGGGGCCGGGGATTTGCGTGCCGGTCAGGTCTTGTCAATGGCCCAGCACCTGTTTGGCGAAACCGAAGACCCGGATCAGCTGGATCGTTTGCTGACTCGTCCTGGCAGTCGTAAAGACAGCACTCAGGATGACATCACCATTTTGGGTGTTGGTAATTTGATGACGCAGATGGCGCGCTGCTGCCAGCCACTGCCTGGTGATGAGATTCTGGGCTACATCACCATCGGTCGGGGGGTGACCATCCACCGTCAGGACTGCAGTAATGTACACCAACTGCGAGCTGAAGATCCTAACCGCCTGGTCAATGTCGAGTGGGGACAGCGCAAAACGCAGATGTATCCGGTGGATATTCGCATCAAGGCCTGGGATCGCACTGGTCTGTTGCGCGATATCACCCAGATACTGGCCAATGAACGTGCCAATGTGCTGTCCGTGAACACCCTGACAGATAAGAAAGAAAATCTGGCCAATATTCTGATCACGCTTGAAGTGGCCGGTTTGGAGGCGCTGGGTCAGGTGCTGACCAAAATCAATCAGTTGCCAAATGTGGTGGATGTGCAGCGGTTTCGGCAGAAAAGTACGACGCAAGGGGGTTCTGCTTGAGCCATCCAAGCTATGAGTTAGAAGATCTGTTGTACTTGATGGCGCGCCTGCGTGATCCGCATAGCGGCTGTCCGTGGGATCTAAAACAGCACTGGCAAAGCATTGTTCCGCATACGCTTGAAGAAGCCTATGAGGTGGTGGAAGCCATTGAGGCTCAGGATTGGGCGCATGTAGCCGAAGAGCTGGGTGACCTCTTGTTTCAGGTGGTTTACTACGCGCGTTTTGCACAGGAAGAAGGCCGCTTTGATTTTGCCCAGATCCTGCAGGGGCTGGTTGAAAAGCTCTTACGTCGCCACCCACATGTGTTTCCCAACGGACAGTTGACCGATCAGGCGGAGGCTGGTGGTCTGGATGAGGCAGAGGTCAAAGCCCGTTGGGAGGCGATCAAGGCGCAAGAACGAGCACAAAAACAGGCCGATCAGTCCGTCTCGGTTTTGGCTGGTGTGCCCTTGCACCTGCCTGCGATGACACGGGCAGTAAAACTACAGAAAAGAGCGGCTCAGGTCGGTTTTGACTGGGATCAGGCTGATCAGGTGCTGGATAAGCTCGAAGAAGAACTCGGTGAAATCCGTGAAGCTCTGGCTCAGGGCAAGCAGCAGGCGGTTGCAGAAGAAGTGGGCGACCTGCTCTTTGCCTGTGCCAATTTGGCGCGTCACTTAAAGGTCGACCCAGAAGCCGCAGTGCGCCAAACTAATCGCAAATTTGAGCGGCGTTTTCACTGGATTGAAGCTCAGTGCGAACAGCAAAACCGTTCAATGACCGGGCCTGATGCCCCAGACCTGGCAACCATGGAGGCTTGGTGGCAAGCGGCCAAACAGCAGGAAGGATGAAACCCAGCCCATGCGCCTGACCCTGAATAGCGCACTTTTTTGGTGGATCTTTGCCCCCCTTTGGCTGTTGCTGGTACTGGGTGGTGGTAGCCTGCTTCTTGGTTACCTCAACTATCAGACCGAACAGCAGCTGATTCGTGGTCAGTCTACGCTGGAGTCCTTAGCGCCCGGTTTAGCGACCAAACTCAAAAATCCTGAACGTTTGCAGCATCTGGAAATCCTGGCGGATCAACTGATGCGCTCTCCGGAAGTGAGAGCCTTTGCGGTTTATGATGCTCAGCAGCGCAGCTTGCTGCACGTAGGGCCGAGCATGCATCCCCTGGCTGATCACGCGCACGAACGCTGGGCTTTAGAGTCGCGCGCGGTGATCGAAGCTCGTTCAGTGCGCTTTATTCAGCCCATTTATAGCCTGCCAGAAGCTGAAGGTCCTTCACACTGGTTCCGTGCGACGCCCACCCGAGAGCTAATGGGCTGGGCCGAAATGGAATATACGCTTGTACCTTTGCGGATGCACCGCAACCGTGTGTTTCTATTGGCTGCCGTACTGGTCAGCGGGCTGCTGCTGATCAATCTGTTGACCAGCTATTATTTGAGCCGTCACATCAAAGATGCATTAGAACGGGGTGTCAGGCGGCTGGATGTGAGCGCTGATGAACCCCAGGAGTCTCACACGGTCAGGATTGTTGAGCTGGAGCAGGCGGAGCAAAAGCTAAAACACTGGAGTGAAAAAGCACAAAGCAAAGAAAATGCCTTGCGCCATTCCATCCAGGCAATACAAAAAGAGGCCGCTGAAAATCTTGAAACCATTGAAATTAAAAATATAGAGCTGGATCGTGCGCGCAATGCGGCCTTGCAAGCCAGTCGGGTCAAGTCCGAGTTTTTAGCCAATGTCAGTCATGAGATCCGCACGCCTTTAAACAGCATTGTCGGCTTTTCCAACCTCTTGGCGCGCAGTAGCTATGATGTGCGCCAAAAAGAATATATCAGCCATATCCAGGGGGCGGCTGAAACCATGCTTGGCATCATCAATGACATTCTTGACTTGTCCAAGATAGAGGCTGGCATGATGGTGTTTGAGGCCGTGGGTGTGGATTTGTGTGACTTGATGGACGATACCCTGGCCTTGATGGCGCCTCAGGCCCATCGCCAGCGCCTGGATTTGGTGGGGGTGGTCTATGACGATGTGCCCCTGCAGGTGAAAACCGACCCTTTGCGGATCAAGCAGTTACTGAGTAACCTGGTCAGCAATGCTTTGAAGTTTACCCCCCAGGGCGAGGTGATCGTCCGTATTCAGCTGGAAGACGAATATCCCAAACACCCCGAGGTTCCACCTCGCTGCTGGGTGAGGTTTTCCGTGACCGATACGGGCATCGGGTTGGATGAAATACAGCGTAAAAAGCTGTTTCGAGCCTTTTCGCAAGCAGATATGGCACAGCCGCCACAAATTGGTGGCACGGGCCTGGGATTGGCGATTTGTAAGCAGCTGGTTCAGCAGATGGGCGGTGAAATCGATTTGACCAGTGTGCGAGGAGAGGGGTCCACCTTCTGGTTCAGCCTGCCACTGACTCAGGTGGTGGAGTCGCAACCTGCTGAACTGTGGTTGAGTGGAAAAACCTTGGGCATTGTTGAATCTCACCCACTCACGCGACAGATTTGGACACATCAACTCAGGCGCTGGGGTGCGCGTGTCGTGGCCTGGGATCACCCAGAAAAACTCATGAACGAGCTTAAACGCCATCAGCCAGCAGCAGTTGTGGTGGGCTTGAATTTGCATCAGGCGCAAGACCCGAACTGGCTCAAACCTCTGTCCCAGCTACAGCACTGGCGAGTACCCTGTTTGCAGCTGGTGAATTCCTCTGATCCTGCGGTACATGTCGAGCTGCGACGTAGTGTGAGTGACTACTTACTGCTTAAGCCGATTGCGCGAACCAAGCTGCGTGAGGTTCTGGCAGAATTGTTGGGTGCTTCCCCCGGACTGAGTACCAGCTATGAAGTAAGCCGCTCCGCAGCCTCTCAGCGTGAAATATCTTTAAGTGTGCTGGCGGTGGATGATACTCCGTCCAATCTTTTGTTGTTGAGTACACTGCTGGAGCATCTGGGAATGACAGTCACTCCCGCAGCCAGTGCTGAAGAGGCATTGGAGCTGGTTGAACAGGGCCTGGTGCCTGACCTGCTGTTGGTGGATATTCAGATGCCCGGCATGAATGGTGATGAGCTGGCGCGTTGTTTGCGGGAGCGAGGCGGTGTGTGGCAGAGGATTCCGATCCTCGCGCTGACTGCGCACGCGGTTTCTTTGGAAAAGGAGTCCTGGCTGCAGGCAGGCATCAATGACGTGATGATCAAGCCCCTGGATGAGTCTCGCCTGATCATCAATCTAGAGCGTTGGCTGGGGCGTTCGATTACCGCCCAACCGAGATTGATCAGTGATCCCTCAGAAGCCGATTGGCAAGCTTGCCCGGTGGATCGTGCACTCGGTATTCGTCTTGCTGCAGGTCGCCACGAATTGGCTGATGAATTGCTGGATCTGTTACTGAACTCGCTGGAAGCCTCGCGTGATGCGATCCAGGCTGCGCTTAGAGCCAAGGATGATGTGGCGCTGATGGAGGCCGTTCATCGTCTGCATGGTGCGACGCGCTACTGTGGTGCTTTGGACCTGGCACAGACAACCGAAGCCCTTGAAACTCAGATGAAATCTGGTCAAGAGCATCAGGTCGCACAAAGCCTTGAGCGGGTTTTTTATGAGATCGATCGTTTGCTGGACTGGCGTGAGCGCGAATACTGCCAGGGTTGGCACGCCCTTGGTTAGCGCTGGTTCACTTAGCAAAATCCGCGTAAACCACCGCCCATTCGGGCGGTGATATAAGTGGAGACTGCAAAGCAGTCATGGGTTGCTGCTCGCAACCAGGACTGGCATTATTTACAGTATGATCAAAGCCAC
>SKHR01000061.1 GCA_007116865.1 Marinospirillum sp.
ATACGAATTTGGGCTTCTCGGTCTTCAATCGCCGGCTGTAAAAACTTCAAGGCTTCATCAATGGCCTGGCGACTGCTAGTCATGCTGCGCGCTTCACTTTTACGCCCAACTCTTGAGTAATCCAGTAAAGACACCAGCATTTGGTCCAGCCGCTTAGCTCCCTGACGGGCATAGCGCATCATTTGGCGGCTTTCTTCATCCATGCGCTCACTGTGTTTTTTATCCAGCAACTGCAAATAACTGGAGATCATTCGCAATGGCTGCCTTAAATCATGTGAGGCTACATAAGCAAACTGCTCCAGCTCAGCATTGGACTCTTGCAGCGCAGTTTTTTGGCGCAGCAGTTCTTTTTCTGCTTCCTTACGATCGGTCAGATCATGCCAGACCACCAAAATAACAGACTGCTCTTTCATGCTAAAAGGCATCATGGTGACTTCAACCGTCAACAGGCGTCCGCCTTTATGCTCAAAGACCCACTCCGTCTTTTCCATGCCGCCAGAAAAACCCTGACGACTCAAACGCTGTAAAAACAAGGCAGATTTATCCGCTGAACTCAGCCCATCAGGCTGCTGAGGGGGGGACAGATCAACCGGGGTCAGACCAATCAGGGATTCTCGGCTTTCATAACCAACCAGTCGGTAAGCCGCTTCATTACAGTCAATAAACTGCTCTTCCTCCATGATGAGCATGGGTTCAGGCGAGTTATTGTAGAGCTGATTGAAACGCTCACCCGCTAAAACGGCTTTACGGCTGGAGCGGATCGAGGCAAACAGAACGAGCAAAAGAAACAGCAGCAGCGCTACAACACTCAACAAGACCCACTGAAACTCTGCCCAAAGACCAGACAGATCTAAACCCTGAGGCTGAGCCGACTCAAAGGGAGCCACACCCAGTTCACGCAACAAGAGTTCAACCGACGCATAGTTGGCTGGAACAGAAAAACCGGCCAGCCAATCAGCGGATCCGGCATCACCATTCAACCCATAACCAAGCAGGCTGGCCGTTAAGCTGCGTAAGGTGTGATTATCCAGGTGCGGCAATGCCACTAGCGGCCAGTGAGGATAAAGCGGCGTAGACGTTGCATAAGGATAGTTGACCACTGCAACCGGGGCGACCACTCGCAAAGCATTAGCTTCCAGTGCACCGCCTTGCTGCAACGCCTCCATCACCCCTGCGCGTAAAAAACCCGCATCAACCTGTCCGGAGACAACCGCATCCACCACCTGCTCGTGGGTGATATTGGCAAATTCAAAGTGAATCCGATTCGGGTCAATACCCGCTTCATGTAACTGATAAAGCTGAGCCAGATAGCCAGTCAACGAAGAACGTGAAACTGCAGCGACCTGTCGTCCCTGAAGATCCGCCAGGGTGTGAACACTGCTGCTGCCTCGACTGACAATCACACCCGCCTGGCGATCTAAAGGCTGGCCTTGATGTTGAATATTTAAAGTAGCCAGTGGCGCACTTAAACCGCGCTGGTGCTGCAATAAAACGGCATGAGCTGGATCAGTCAACAGCAAGTCGATCTGTGACTGGCGCACCAGGTTTTCAAGTTCCAGGTGTCGCACAATTCGCAGCTGAACTTCATGCTCGGGTAAAGCAGCATCCAGATAAGCGTGAACCGGCGCCCAATGTGCTTCGGCATCTCGATGAGGATACTCTGCCAGCACACCCACTTGCAGCACAGCAGCCTGTGCCTGCCAGGTCAGCAGACAGCCACCGATCAGGGCCAGCGTTTTCAGACGTTTTAACAAAGACGGCTCCTTTTAGGCACAGCCAAATAACAATGATAATCCGTATCCATCGAATGATGCATAAATATAAAGTGTTTATCTACACACAGCAGCATATTTTGCTTTGAAAGTGACACAGCGCAAGGTTGTGCAGAAGCTCCGCGGGCAACCTAGACCACCTCTCGCCCAATTTTATTTAAAAACAGCCGGCTGGATCACGGCAGCTGGATTCGATTCATCGCAAAAGAGTTACAGCCCGCAAAACATTGAAACCTCCGACGCCTCATGCTGGGCATTGAGTCGCGGATTCTTGTCTTAGCTGCTCTTCAATCGCATTGCGATTCCAGAGGGTAGCCAAGATCCACGGGGTTCGCGTGATGCCTGAAGACTTTCGCTTCAAGGCATCCCAGAGCAATTTGCAAAACTCTGGGTGGTAAAGCTTGAGGATGCCACGGGCTGCAATGTTGTAGGATGCATTCAAATCCGCGTGGTACCGCTTGTTTTGCCCTTTGCTGTTCTTGCTTTGCAGGGTGCAGAGGCTGTAGTTGTCCTTGTCTCGAACCACCTTGCCACTGCCGTCATGGGCTTCAGACGATGTCCCCCTGGCAAACACATCGATAAAGCGCAGGCCTTTTTCTTCTGCCTTGCTTTTGACGCGATCATGCAGCATCCGATGGTGCCAGCGGTGGAAGTTTTGTTTCGTCTGACCGCCTTTACGACCCGCCTTGGGTTTCCAACCCTTCAAGTCCTCAAAAACAATGGCATCACATTCATGATTCAGCGCAAGCTGAATGATCTGTTTGGAAATGTGATGGGCCTGATTGCTGGCCAGATGCCTGAGTCGCTCGTAGTCATGAGCGCAAAAGCCTGCGGGCAGCTTATGCGTCTTTTTGGACTTGTGATTGTGGCGGGTATATTGACGTGCTGCTTTTGCAATGCGAGCGCAGCGCTTATTTTCACGGTCTTTGTCACTCCGATCGATGAAAAACCGATCGTGCACAGTGCCGTCTTTGTCCACCACAGCACAAACTGCGGTGGTGTTGATGCCGGAGTCAACGGCCAGCACTTTGCCGCTGAACCGTTGTTTAGACTTGAGCTGGATATCACTCTTGACGGGCTCAGACAAATAAAAGCGCTTGTTTCGCTGAACCAGACTGGGTGAAAGGAGCAGGCCGTCAAACCGCGCCTTACCGAGCAGCTCAACCCGAGTCCAGACCCAGTCATTCCGGTGGAATACTTTGATTTCAGCGGACTGCCGATCCTTTGCGTAACGAATACACTGACCCCCATACAGACTGGGAAAGGCATTTGTTACGCAATTCAGGGTGGGCGGTTTTTTGCGCAGCAGCTTCACTTCCCAGCGGTACTTCTGCTCGCCATTTTTGGGATACTGGACTTTGACCTTGATCCGCTTTTCACGATAGCCATTGATCAGCCAGTCATCATAGCGGGTTTGAAAGGATGACACCTGGCCATAGGCGTGATTGATGGCGACACGGCGCAGATACGAAGGAAACTTGAAAAAGCGGGACTGAAAATAGTGATGCTTGACCAGTGGGCGTTTTTTGGTGGGATGCATCAGCGCTTCCACCGAGCGAACCACGTCCTTTTCCTTGCAATACTGCAGCGTTTTCCACTGGGCATTTATCAGCAGCATCAAGGCGCGGACCATGCCCCGATATTGAGACAAGGTATCCTCAAGCATTGTTGCCTGCGCTTTGGTGACCTTGATGTTCATCTGCTGAGAGCGCACTATTTTCATAGTTAAATAGATTATCATATAGGATACTGTACATACAACCAGTAACCACGCTAAAAACCAGAAGCCATAGTGCTTATCGGCTACACTATCATCTGGTTTTTGTTATTAAATATCGACACAAATTAATTCACGCTGAAATGATGGAGCGGATGCGCGATATTTTCTCTGATGTACTGAATAAATGGGGGTGTCAGCTCACGGAATTTGTCGCTGAGGCCGATCACGTTTATTTGCTGATCGAAGCGCATCCTTCATTGGATTTGTCTCGCCTGGTCGGCAACCTGAAGACGGTATCTGCACACCATTTAAGGCGTGAGTACGCAGATCACTTGAAACCTTACTTCTGGAAGCCCTATTTCTGGTCACGCTCCTATGCAGTAACCACAACGGGCGGAGCAAGCCTTGAGGTGGTCAGAAATTACGTGCTATCCCAGGAAAGACC
>SKHR01000213.1 GCA_007116865.1 Marinospirillum sp.
GCAATGACCGCACAAGTGGATTGGCCTGCCTATCAGCTCCGCCTGAACCAGCAGGCCCCTCTACTCTTGTCGCTTGACTCAGATCTGGCAGCTCAGCTTGACCTGCAACTGAGCAGTCGCTGGGCGGACTGGTCTTTAACCGCCTGGCTGGCAGAAGCCGGTGACCTGCAAACCCAGGGCAGTCATGAGCTTTCATTTCAGGCCCAGGGTGAAGTAAAGCTGGGGCAAGGCCTGGATCCGGCGTTGGATATTGGCTTTGAAAGCATCCAGCGCCTGCAAGCACTGGTGTTTCAACCTGCTGACCCTCAAATCCCAAGCATCGAAATTGACCAGCTACACAGTGAAATTGCCCTGAACCTGCCCGCTCGCGCACCCAGCCAGGGTTGGATGCAGCTGCAAACCCAGGGGCTGCATTTCGGTGATGTGTTTGCTCAACTATCGGGGGTTTTAAACCCGCAGCGCGATCAGGGGCAGCTTGACCTTGAGGTCGCTTTTAATCTCCAGCCTTTGCTAGAAGGATCAGCGGATTGGCAGCAGTCATCCGAGGGGTTGCAGTTAAAACCCGCGCTGACACTGCATCTGGACCCTGAACCCTGGGGCAACTGGTGGCCGGAGGCGCTTTTACCCCTTGGAAAACTCCAGGCCATATTACAGGCTGAGCTGCACTGGGCCGCAGATTTTGCTCACTCCCTGGGTTACCCCCTGCCGCAGACCAGTCAAGCTCGCCTTGAAGTGCATCAGCTGCAAACCGCTGATCACCCCCATGCACTACGCCTGACCCAGCCTCTGATCACTGAGATCCACACGCTAACTCAGCAGGATCACTGGCAACTGGACTTGAGCGCCCGCAGCCAGGCTTTAAGCCTTGATCCCTGGGTTGTGGAGTTGCCTTTTGATTGGGCGATTCAACTCAGCACACCAGCTAACTGGAATCAATGGAGCATCAACAGCCAGGCCAGGGTGAACCAGCAACCCTGGTTGGCGCTTGAACTGCAACTGCGCACCTCGGAATCTGGCCTGGACTCGGAAGGTTCACTTGCGCTCAAAGCCCACCATCAATGGCAGACCTTTTTCCCCGATTTAGCGTCCTTGCCGGATTTTGGTGCGTTGCAGTCATCCCATCGCTGGCAGTTGCATGCAGAAGCGGAACCCGATTCATCGGCGGCTCTGCCCTGGCAACTGACGCTGAATATGGAGGGTGACCTTCACTGGGATGGTCAGAGCGAAACTCTTCCCCTGCAACTACCCCTACACCTGGGGGCACCCCTGACTTATCAGGCTACGCTTGCACATCAGCAGGCACAGGTGACGCTCAGCAGTGACTGGCATCTGCCCGAAGCCTATGTACCTGAGGCAGAGCTATCCTTGCAGGCCGCCGATATTCATCTGCTGCTGGAAGCCAACACAGAACCCTTAAGTGCGCCTTTGACCCTGGCACTGGCATGGCGTCAGCCGCAAATCCACTGGCAGGACTGGCAAGCCGATGCGCTGGATCTGCAGCTCGATCTACAAATGCTTCCGGTCGACTCAAGCCACTGGCAGGCGCAGGCACAGCTCAACCTGGATGCAGAACAGCTGTTATTTGCGCCCTTGGGCAGTGAGCCCGCTTTTGCCACCGGCTTGGCACCTGTATTTTTGCCCCTGCATCTAGCTCTGGAGGCCGAGGCCGACCCGGATTTCAGTCATATCGACCTGCACCAGTTGGCGTTAAAGCTGGGCGGTGGCTGGATCGCTCAAACCCTGCAAGGCCAGCTGCAACCTCAGGCACCCAGCGCGCTGCTGGAAGGATTACTGACACTGGACCCAGCCCTGGCTCAGGCATCGAACGGGGTGATTCAAGAGCACCTTCAGGGTCGAATGCGCCTACCCTGGCAATTTAGTCTCACGCCAGCCGAAGAAATGAGCCTGCAAGCTCAGGCCGAATTTGAAGACTTCAGCCTGCAACTGGACGATTGGTCGTTGCAACACCTGTCGGGCCGTTTGTCTTTGCACCAGGCCTTGCAGCGTAATCCCTCCGGGAAGCTGTCGTTTCTGTATCTATTGCAGCCGGATGCGTTTCAGCGGGTAGATTTCAATCGCATGGAGCCGTATCTGGACGAGCGCCCCGCGTTTCAGCTGGGTCAGATTCAATGGCAAGGCCTGACACTCGGCCCGTTGCAAGCCCATCTGCCGATTGAGCAAAACCTGATCCGTTTGCAGGATTTCACACTGGCGCTGTTTGATGGACATCTGAGCGGTCACTTTTATCTGGATCTGCGCCCTGATGCCTGGCGTACCGGGTTACTGGGGCGGGTGTCCGGGGTGGATTTACGCCAACTACTGCCCGAAACCCTGGCCACCACCCAGAAAGCCCCTGTCACGGCCCGACTGGCACTGGAAATGGACCTGATGCGCCGCCTGCTGGAAGGACGCATCGACCTTTTGGATATTCAATCAGATCAGGTCTTGCAACTGCTGGATTTGATCGATCCGGATCATCTGGACCCGCAGTTAAGCCGAGTTCGCAGCGCCCTGCGTTTTGGTCATCCGCAACAGATCAGTCTGGTGATGCAACAGGGTTTGATGGACATGAGCATCCAGCTGTCCTTGCTGCGTGATCCGATTCTGGTTCGAGCCTTGCCCCTATCACCGATCATCGAGCGTTTTGCCGCAGAAGCTCTGATGCTGCCGCAAACACTGCCCTTGGAGTAACACCATGAAGTCTTTATTGCCCTGGGTCATTCTGCTTCTCAGCCTGTCGCTGAGCGGCTGTGCCAATCTGTTGAATCGCCTGGTTCCCGATGTTTATCTGGTTGATCGCCCGACCCTGATGGAAGCCGATGCAGCCGGTGACTGGCCTAAGCTGGAACAGCGACTTTTATGGATCGAACACCACCCAGAGCCTTTGAGCGGCCTTGAAGCCTCGCAAAACCCTGCCCCTCGTTTTCAGGTACTCAATGATGACTTCGCACCCGACTCCAGTGAGCAGTAAGATGCCCAGGCTGCGTCCAATCTTGTTGGGGCTGGCATTAGGGGCGGCATGTTTACCACTGACCCTGCATGCCCACGACTGGCGCCAAAATCGCCTGTTATGGCCTGAAAAGGTCACCGTCGGCCCCTCAGACAACTACCAGGCCCAGGTCAACTGGTCTGCCACCCAACTGGTGTATACCCGCCAGCAAAACCTGGTTTCTCGGGTGGTGTTGCAGGATCTGGCCACCGGGCATTACCGCCCATTGCACCCTGAAGAAATGGACATGCAGGACCCGGCGGTCAGTCCCAACCAGCAACGCCTGGCAGTGACCAGCTTTCATCAAAATGCCCTGGGCAGTATCTGTCTTTTATCGATGCAGCAATCTGTCACGCCTGAATGCATCACCCCACCAGGACAAAGAGCCCGGTTAGCTTTTTGGGTCGATGATCACACCCTGGGTTACCTGCTCAGCCCGCGTGATGGCGAAGATCAACTAGTGCTGCACGATCTGACGCAACAAACCACCCAGGTGATCGCCAGTGGACGCCTTGCAGCGCCGACGATCAGTGAGCAGGGTCGTTACCTGCTGTATCAGCGCCGTGGTTCGGCAGATGCTCAAGGTCTGTATCTCTACGAGTTGGCCAGTCAGACCACCCACGGCCCGATCCAGCCAGACCTGCCTGGCATCAGCAGTTATGCCCGTCTGGATGAAGCCGAAGGCTATCTTTACTTCAGTCACTTTCTCAGTGATACCAGTGGCGATCAGCGCATTGATGCCGAAGATCACAGTGTGATCATGCGTCTGTCACTGGAGGCAGCCTTGCATCAAACCCGCCCACTGCCGCAACAGCTGACCTCAGTGGCAAAAAACTGTAATTTTCCAGCACTGAGCCAGGATGCACTTTACATGACCTGTGCCTTTGAAGGATCGCTGGACACCTATCGCCTGCCCCGCCAAGGGCA
>SKHR01000221.1 GCA_007116865.1 Marinospirillum sp.
CAGCTAACAGTTCCCCTGATCGGGCCTGTAGTGGACTTTCACCACCAAGTCATCCGACCGCCACCACGCGGAATCGGAACAGCGCCTGTCACGGCGCTACGCGCCATGCCTGGCGCACAACAAAAAAGCCCGGCTTTGTGGGCCGGGCAAACAGACAGCGATGTTTCAGGCAGAGGGAGTTTGCTGAAAATCGCTGCTACACTCTCAAGCAGAAATCTTTCAGGCCGTTTTCTTCGGCTGCATGGCTTCCTGAGCCTGGCTTTTCATTGACTCCAGCTCAACTTGAGCCTGGTCTTTAGCGCCACTCAGAATGTCCATGTTGGTTTTGAACAAACGACCGACACGGTCTTGCATGTCCTGAACCAGGTTGAACTGAGCTTCTTGTAAAGAAGCAGGGTCTGCCTTGGCGCCCACGGTATCCAGTTGCTTGCTCAGCAGGCTTACACACTCGGTGTAAAAACGGGCTTGCTCTGCGCCCAGCTGCTCAGCCGCTTTGGCCTGGATCATCATCAAGTTAGTGACAGGTTTGAACGCCTGCAAAGACACACCTTCTTGATAAGGCTTCATCATGGATTGCATATCTGACAACATTTTCTCGAACATTTGACACCTCCGGAATTCACGCCCCAGCCCATTGCTGCACCGCACAATCTCAATATAGTGCACTGCACAATAAAGGTCAAATAGTAATTGAAGAAAATTTTTACTGGATCGCTAAACGCCAGATCCAGCTGAATTGCGGGTGGAGTGGCGGTTAAAATCTGCCATAATAACGGCCTTCATTTGATGGATTCCGACATAGAGGTTACGGCATGAAAGTTTTGGTGATTGGTGGCGGCGGGCGTGAGCACGCCCTGGCTTGGAAAGCGGCACAATCGGCTGATGTGACTCAAGTTTTTGTGGCACCTGGTAACGCTGGCACCGCACTTGAGCCCAAGCTCACCAATGTAGCGATCGATCCCTTGGACTTTCAGGCACTCGCAGCCCTGGTTGAAAAAGAAGGCATCGAGCTGACACTGGTTGGCCCTGAAGTGCCCCTGGTGGTAGGCATTGTCGATGACTTCACTGCACGCGGCTTCACGATCTTTGGTCCAAGCAAGGCCGCCGCGCAGCTGGAAGGCTCCAAAGCCTTCACCAAGGACTTTTTAGCTCGCCATCAGATTCCCACCGCCGACTATCAGGTTTTCACTGAGGTTGAGCCTGCACTGGCCTATTTGGCAGAAAAAGGTGCGCCAATTGTGATCAAGGCCGATGGCCTGGCCGCCGGTAAGGGTGTGATCGTGGCAATGACGGATGCCGAAGCAGAAGCGGCGGTGCGTGACATTCTGGCCGGCAATGCCTTTGGTGAAGCTGGCTCTCGTGTGGTGATTGAAGAATTTCTAGAAGGCGAGGAAGCCAGCTTTATTGTGATGGTGGATGGTAAAAACATTCTGCCCATGGCCACCAGCCAGGATCACAAACGCGTCGGTGATGGCGACACAGGGCCAAACACGGGCGGCATGGGTGCCTACTCACCCGCCCCAGTGGTCACCGCAGAAGTTCACCAACGGGTGATGCAAGAGGTCATCCGGCCTACCGTTGAAGGCATGGCGGCTGAAGGCATGCCCTATACCGGTTTTCTTTATGCTGGTTTGATGATCAACCAAAAAGGCGAACCCAAGGTTATTGAATACAATTGCCGCTTTGGAGATCCAGAAACGCAACCCATCATGATGCGCCTCAACACTGACCTGGTCAGCCTGTGTCTGGCGGCAACCCGTGGACAGCTGGATCAGGTCAGCGCTGAATGGGACCCTCGCCCCTGCATTGGCGTGGTCATGGCTGCCGGAGGTTATCCGGGCAGTTATGCCAAGGGCAAGCCGATTCTAGGTCTGGAAAAAGTGACCCACCCTGACTGCAAGGTGTTTCATGCGGGCACCGCCAGCGAAAACCAGCAAACCGTGACTCAGGGCGGACGCGTACTCTGCGTCACCGCCCTGGGTGAAAACCTGCGCCAGGCACAAACCCAGGCCTATCAGGCAGTAGAAAAAATCCAATGGGAAGGTGCCTTTTATCGCAAGGACATCGGTTATCGAGCCCTGGCCCGTGAACAAGAATAAGAGGCGGATCACATGTCGCGTTTACAGCTGACGTTTCCTCAGCCGGTGGTTTATACCCACCGGCTGCCGGTACGCATCAATGACATCAACTATGGTCAACACCTGGGGCATGATCGCCTGGTCACTCTGCTGCATGAGGCACGTTGTGCCTGGCTGGCCGCTGCAGGCTACTCAGAAATTGATATCCAGGGCACCGGGTTAGTGATTGCTGACTTACAGCTGTGTTATCAGGCGGAAAGCTTTTATGGCGACACCCTCGATATTCAACTGGCCCTGGGCGAGCTGGGTAGTAAAAGTGCTCAGGTTTATCACCAGGTCGTGCGTGTTGCGGATCAACAAGTCATTGCCACCGCCCGAACAACCCAGGTCTTTTTTGATTATCAGACACGTAAACCTACTCAAATTCCTGAGGCCTTCAAACGCCTGGCGGGTCTTTGATTGGGGGCATGAAAGGAAACAGAGAATGAATTGGCGCGCTCGGGAGGATTCGAACCTCCGACCGCCTGGTTCGTAGCCAGGTACTCTATCCAGCTGAGCTACGAGCGCGCAGTTCCTTGAGTTTTACAGTGATTTGGCGCGCTCGGGAGGATTCGAACCTCCGACCGCCTGGTTCGTAGCCAGGTACTCTATCCAGCTGAGCTACGAGCGCACATTTCACTGCAATACTTGGGAAGTGGCGGAGAGAGAGGGATTCGAACCCTCGATGAGATTTCTCCCATACGCCCTTAGCAGGGGCGCGCCTTCAGCCACTCGGCCACCTCTCCAACACGGCGCACATGATACCACCTAGGACTTTTTTGTCCACCCCTGGTTTAAAAAACTTTTGTGGCGTTTTTGGGAAAAAACACTTATAAAACAAAAAGGCCGCTGGGCTCTTTCAAGCGCAGCAGCCAGATTCGGTTTAAAAGAAGACTCAGAAGTTACCGTTCTGACCCTCTTCCTTTTCACGCTGAATTCTTTGGTAAATTTCTTCACGATGCACAGCCACCTCTTTGGGGGCGTTGACACCAATGCGAACCTGATTACCTTTGACACCCAAAACAGTGACGGTGACTTCGTCACCAACCATCAGGGTTTCACCAACACGGCGAGTTAGAATGAGCATGGTGGAATCTCCTTATCAAGCAGTCCAAAATAACTTTCAACAGGTGTGGGACTTTATCTGAACCGGTAAGTTCTAAATCCCTTGATCGACAATGAGCACACCATGATCAATGGTAAACGCTTCATTGCCGATACATTTTACACGGATTATTAAGACCTGTTCATTGTTTTTTGTTATCCAACACATACACTCAAACAATCAAGCATCCAGGCCGAAAGCCGTGTGCAGCGTGCGTACCGCCAGCTCGGTGAACTTCTCGTCAATCACTACTGAAATCTTAATTTCAGAGGTCGACACCATGCGAATATTGATGCCATTTTCCGCCAGGGTTTTAAACATCAGGCTTGCCACACCCGCGTGAGAACGCATGCCAACACCCACCAGGGATACCTTGGCAATCGCCGTGTCGCCAACAATTTTACCCGCTCCCATTTCGGCCACGGCTTTTTCCAAAATCGCTTCGGCTTTTTGGTAATCATCACGAGCTACGGTGAAAGAAAAGTCGGTGGATTTTCCGTCGGGCGAAACGTTTTGGACGATCATATCGACTTCAATGTTACTGTCGCCAATAGGGCTCAAAATTTTCGCTGCCACACCGGGGATATCGGGAGCGCCTAAAACCGTCAGCTTGGCTTCGTTAATATGATGTGCAATACCTGCAATCAGTGGTTCTTCCATCGATGGGTTCTCCTCATCGTCAGCAATGATTAATGTGCCTGGCCCTTCGTTGTCTTCAAAACTGGATAAAACACGCAGTGGCACCTTGTACTTACCCGCAAACTCTACAGAACGTATCTGCAGAACTTTTGAACCCATGCTGGCCAGTTCGAGCATTTCTTCGACGGTGATTTGTTCTAACCGCCGTGCTTTGCTGCAAATTCGTGGATCAGCAGTATAGACACCATCCACATCGGTATAAATCTGGCACTCATCTGCCTTCAGAGCCGCCGCCAAGGCAACAGCAGTGGTGTCAGAACCGCCCCGCCCTAATGTGGTGATATTGCCTTCTTCATCCACTCCCTGAAAACCTGCCACCACAATCACACGTCCATTCTGCAGGTCTTCACGGATCGAATCAGTATCAATTTGCTTGATCCGTGCCTTGGTGTGCGCACGGTCCGTCACGATGCCGACCTGGGCACCAGTATAAGAGGTTGCCGGTACACCCTGTTGCTCCAGCGCCATGGCCAGCAAGGCAATAGTCACCTGCTCACCCGTTGACACCAGCATATCCATCTCACGTGGAGAGGGTGTTTCGTGAATTTCTTTGGCCAAGGCGATCAGGCGGTTGGTTTCGCCACTCATGGCCGATACCACGACCACGACATCATGACCATCACGGCGAAAACGCCCGACCCGCTCAGCGACCTTTTTGATCCGCTCAGGGGTTCCGACTGAGGTGCCGCCAAACTTCTGTACATAAAGTGCCATCGTTTAACCCTTATCCTGTTCAAAATGACTTGCGCAAGGGCGCGAAATTTAACCGCGCTCTGCTACCCAGTCACGCACGGAGGCCAAGGCGGCCGCTAAGGCATCCGGATTCTGACCCCCGGCCTGTGCCATGTCCGCACGTCCCCCGCCTTTGCCGCCCACCTGCTGGGCCACAAAGTTAACCAACTGACCGGCATGCAGAGCGGGAGCCTCTGCATTGATACCCGCGACCAGCTGTACCTTGCCTTCATCAACCGCTGCCAGCACCACCACTGCCGGTGCTAACTTCTGCTTCAGCTGATCCATCAACTCACGCAGGGTTTTGATATCCGCGCCGTCCACTTGTTTTGCCAACACGGACACCGAGCCAATTTTTTCGACCCCTTCGGTCAGATCCGTTGCGCCACCACTGGCCAGTTTTTTCTTCAATTGTTGCAGGTCTTTTTCCAACTGGCGCACACGCTCCTGCTGCGACCCGATCCGCTCAGCCAGTAAATCCGGCTTGCACTTGAGTTGGGCCGCCGCCTGGATCAATTGCTGCTCTTTTTGCAGCAAGGCCTCTACCGCCGCTTCACCAGTCACGGCTTCAATTCGGCGAACACCCGCTGCGATGCCGCTTTCACTCAGCACATAGAGCAGCTGAATGTCGCCCGTGCGCTCGACGTGCAAACCACCGCACAGCTCAATGGAGAAAGCCTGGCCATCCGCTTGGCGCCCCATGCTCAGCACGCGCACTTCGTCGTCATACTTTTCGCCAAACAGCGCCATCGCGCCTTCCTTACGGGCTGCTTCCAGTGACATTTCACGCACACTCACCGGCAGGTTATAACGCACCTGTTCATTGACCTTCTGCTGAATCAAGGCCAACTGCTCCGAGCTCACTGGCTGGGCATGACTGAAGTCAAAACGCAGGCGCTGTGCATCTACCAAAGAACCCTTCTGTTGCACGCCTTCGCCCAAAACCTCTCGCAGTGCGGCATGCAGTAAGTGCGTCGCCGAGTGGTTGGCGCGGGTTTTCTGGCGGATCTGATCATCCACCTGAGCCTGCAGGTTTTGTCCCTGAATGAGGGTGCCTTCCACCAGTTGACCGTGATGAACATGCGCCTCACCGGCTTTGGTGGTGTCTAGCACCTCAAAACGCAGCCCCTTGGCCAGTAACAGGCCGGAGTCACCAACCTGACCACCAGACTCGGCATAAAAAGGCGTTTGATCCAAAACCACCAGACCCGACTCACCAGCGTTCAACTGTCCAACTGGCTGACCATCGCGATAAAGAGCGATCACTCTGGCCTCACCCTGGGACTGAGCATAACCGGTAAACTCAGTGGCTCGATCCACTCTGACCAGTGCGTTGTAATCCATACCAAAGTGGCTGGCCGCACGGGCTCTTTCGCGCTGTGCCTGCATGTGGGTTTCAAATCCGACTTCATCAACACTCAGCCCCCGCTCACGCGCCACATCAGCGGTCAAGTCCAGCGGGAATCCATAGGTGTCATAAAGACGGAACACCAGCTCACCAGGCAGTTCTTTGCCTGACAGTTCAACCAGGGCCTGATCCAGAATTTTCATGCCCTGATCCAGGGTGCGAGCAAACTGCTCTTCTTCCTGTTTGAGCGCGGCTTCAATTTGGGTTTGACGTGATTTCAGTTCCGGGAAGGCGTCACCCATTTCTGCCACCAAAGCCGGAACCAGACGATAGAAGAAGCTGCCTTGCGCACCGAGCTTGTGGCCGTGTCGGCAAGCCCGGCGAATGATCCGCCGCAAGACATAGCCCCGCCCCTCATTGGAAGGCAGCACGCCATCGGCGATCAGGAAGCTACAGGAGCGAATATGGTCTGCCACCACACGCAAGGAAGGCTGATCACCCATCTCACAACCAATGGCCTGTGCAGCGGCTTTGAGCAGGTTTTGGAAAAGGTCAATTTCATAGTTGGCATGCACACCCTGAAGCACCGCCGAGACGCGCTCCAGCCCCATACCAGTATCGACCGAAGGCGCTGGCAAAGGCTGCATTTCACCTTCAGCGGTGCGGTTATACTGCATGAAAACGATGTTCCAGATTTCGATATAACGATCACCGTCTTCTTCAGGGCTGCCAGGAGGGCCACCCCAAATCGCCTCGCCATGGTCATAAAAAATTTCGGTACACGGCCCGCATGGCCCTGTATCGCCCATCGCCCAGAAGTTATCTGAAGCATAGGGAGCACCCTTATTGTCACCGATACGCACGATGCGCTCTGCAGGCACCTCAATTTTTTCGCGCCAGATCTGGTAAGCCTCGTCATCCGCAGCATACACGGTGATCCACAACCGCTCTTTAGGCAGCTTGAGAACCCCGGTCAGAAATTCCCATGCGTAATTGATTGCTTCTTCTTTAAAGTAATCCCCAAAACTGAAATTGCCGAGCATTTCAAAGAAGGTATGATGCCGCGCAGTGTAACCGACATTTTCCAGATCATTATGCTTGCCACCGGCGCGCACACACTTTTGAGTCGAAGTCGCACGGGTATAACCCCGCTCTTCCAGCCCCAAAAAACAGTCTTTAAACTGGTTCATGCCCGCATTGGTAAACAACAGGGTTGGATCATTGTGCGGAACCAAAGAACTCGAAGGAACCACTCGGTGTCCCTTGCTTTGAAAATAGGTCAGGAAGGCTTCCCGGATCTCGGCGCTTTTCATCTTGCCTCACTTTGGCGGCTGTGTAAGTTCCAGCAGCGACGCTGCTCAAACATTCAAATCATTGCAAACAGATTGGGGGCATATTATACGGAGTCAGCGTCAAAATGATAATCCACCTCCGGTGAAAATACGGCCGCTCGTGCTTGAGAGGGGGTAAATCCTCGAGCCAGCAAAAAACGCTGCATTTTAGCCGCCTGTTTATCGTCGCTGGGTGGTGCCGTGCCAAAGCGCTTACAGCGAACTCGACTCGCCTGCGCTGGCCAGAGGGCCGCCCAAGGGGCTAGCAGGGTTTCAATCAAGTCTGCAGGCAACTGATGCTGTTTGAGTGAGGCGCGGATCAGTAAAGGGCCTTTGCCTTTGCTTAATAAACGCCTTAACAGGCTTTGGGCAAAGCGCTCATCACTTTGCAGCCGTTGATCTGCCAGGGTTTGCAGCAACTGGGCAATCAGGTTTTGTGCTTCGCTGACCGACAAGGAGGGGGCGAGTTCAGACTCAAGCCCTGACAAGGCCTGAGAGAGCTTTTGCTCTAACTCAAACTGACTCTGCTCACGCTGAGCCAGCCACTGAATCGCACGATTCAGCAGCTTACGCTTAAGGCTGGCTTGAGTTTCAGTCATCCAAAGGGGGAAGTTCAGGCGCGTCAACGGCTTCAGTCGCAGCCCCGGCAGAAGGTTGCTGGGTCAGCAACTGCCCACGAATACCGGCTTCAATTTCCTGCATTACTTCAGGGTTGTCTTCCAGGTATTGAGCGGCATTGGCCTTGCCCTGACCGATTTTGGTGCCTTGATAGCTGTACCAGGCACCGGCCTTTTCAACCAGCTTGCACTGCACCCCTAAATCAATGACCTCACCGGCATGGTAAATGCCCTTGCCATACAAAATCTGGAATTCCGCCTGACGGAAGGGAGGTGCCACCTTGTTCTTAACCACCTTGACGCGCGTTTCATTACCCGTGACTTCATCACCCTGCTTGACCGAGCCAATACGACGGATATCCAGGCGCACGGAAGCATAAAACTTCAAAGCATTACCGCCAGTGGTGGTTTCAGGTGAGCCAAACATGACGCCGATTTTCATCCGAATCTGGTTGATAAAAATCACCAGGCAGTTGGCATTCTTAATATTGCCAGTGATTTTACGCAGCGCCTGAGACATCAAGCGAGCCTGTAAACCCACATGCGAATCACCCATTTCGCCTTCAATTTCTGCTTTAGGCGTCAGCGCGGCGACCGAGTCAACAATCAATACATCCACCGCACCTGAACGCACCAGCGAATCGGTAATTTCCAGCGCCTGCTCACCGTTGTCTGGCTGGGAAACCAGCAAATCATCCAGATTCACACCCAGCTTTTCTGCATAAATCGGATCTAATGCGTGTTCCGCATCGATGAAGGCACAGGTTTTACCCTGCTTCTGAGCCTGAGCAATGACGGACAGCGTGAGCGTGGTTTTACCGGAGGATTCCGGCCCGTAAATCTCAACCACACGGCCATAAGGCAAGCCCCCAATGCCGAGCGCAATATCCAGCCCCAGGGAACCGGTCGAAACCGACGGAATCGCAACTCGCGGCTGATCACCCATGCGCATCACCGCACCCTTGCCAAATTGACGTTCAATTTGTGAGAGTGCTGCGCTCAATGCTTTCTGACGGTTTTCATCAATAGCCATAACTCATCCTTTTATCCTGTTTTGAACCGAGCTCTTGCTCAAATACTGTATGAACTAACAGTATAACAACTGAGCTTGAAGGTCAATTTTTTTCCATAAAATCGATCAAACCCCGAATTGCCACATTCACACTGGCTTCACGCACTGCCTGGCGATCACCTTTAAAAAGAAAGGCTTGTGCAGCTTGTTGCTGGGCATTGCCCCAGGCCAACCAAACGGAGCCTACAGGCGTTTTGACACTACCGCCACCCGGCCCGGCCACACCACTGACGGCCACCGCCAGATTGGCCATTCCAGTCTGGCAAGCACCCTGCACCATGGCTTTTACCACGGCTTCGCTAACAGCACCTTGCGTTTCTAGTAGTGAAGGGGGCACCTCTAGCCAATGGCTTTTTGCCTGATTGGAATAACACACCACCCCATGACTAAACCACTGGGAACTGCCAGGCAAACGGGTCAGCGCCTCGGCAATTGCTCCCCCGGTGCAGGATTCTGCCGTCGCCAAGACCCAGCCACCGGCTTGAGCCAGCTGCGCCAGTCGGGGCAGTTCAGATGGCATCACAACAACCCTGCAGGCGCTGCTGAGACCAGGCCTCTATCCAGGCAGGCAAGGCGGAGGCTGGCATCGGCCGCGCCACCAAAAAGCCCTGTACCTGGTCATAACCCAAGGCTGTCAGCGCTTGTAACTGATGCGTAGTTTCTACCCCTTCAGCCAGACAGGTGAGCTGAAAGCTTTTTGCCAAGCCTTGCAAGCCACTCAGCAGACTTAAGTTGCTTTTATCCTGATCAATTTTTTGCACAAAGCTTCGGTCCACCTTGATCGTCTGGGCCGGCAAGTTTTGCAAATAAGCCAGTGAAGAGTAGCCCGTTCCAAAGTCATCCAGCGACAGACTCACCCCCAGCGAGCGGCAACTCTGCATCACCTCTCGCGCCTGATTGAACTCACGCAGGGCAGTAGACTCCAGCAGTTCCAGCTCTAATTGCTCAGGTCGTAAATTTGAATAGCTGCCCAGCAAAGCTTGTAAACGAGGCACAAAGTCAGGATGTTGAAACTGCAAGGGGCTGACATTCACACTGACCTGATATTCATGCCCTTGGCGCTGCCAGGTTTGCAGCTGATCCAGCGCCTGGGTTAGAACCCAGTCTCCCAGATTCACCGATAGGGGATGGTTATCAATCCAGGGCAAAAACTGTCCCGGCAACAACAGCCCCTGCTCAGGATGCTGCCAGCGAATCAGCGCCTCAAAACCCACGACCTCACCGTCACTGAGGCGTATTTTAGGTTGATAATAAAGACGAAGCTCGTCCCCCTGCAAAGCAGATTCAAGGCGCACCAACTGTTTATGCCGCGACTTTAAGCGCGCATTCTGTTGCAGATCAAAGTACTGGAAACTGTTTTTGCCCTGAAGCTTCGCCTGATACATCGCCTGGCTGGCATGACGCAGCAACGCCTCAGCACCGGACGAGCCAGTGTCAGGCTGATATCGAACCAGCCCAGCGGACACAGTCACTCGGGGTGCATCAGGCCAAGCCTGCTGCACCCTCTCTAACGCCGCAAAAAGTTGTTTTATCTTTTCATGATCGTCTGCTGGACTCAGACCCTCACAGACCATCACAAACTCGTCACCGGCCAAGCGCACCAACTGATCCCCTTCACTGGTCAGTGCTTGCCAGTGTTGCGCCAGACTGATCAGCAGGCGATCACCCTGATCATTGCCCTCAGCCTGGTTAAAGCTTTTCAAGTCATCCAGATCCAGAAAAAACAGCGTCAAGCTACTCATCGGCGAAGACGAACTCAGACGCTGAGCCAGACGCTCCATGAGGTGGTTTCGATTCGGCAGTCCCGTCAGCGCATCATAATAAGCTGCACGTTCAAGTCGCTGCTGATATTCCAAGCGATCGGTAATATCGCTGACCACGCCTAAAATTCGACGAGGGACTAGCCCAGGCCCACGCTCGACCACCTGTCCGCGAGTTTTTAGCCACTGCCACCCCCCCGTTTGGCGCCGATACCGAAATTGAGCGGTAAAATAACTGGCCTGCCCAGAGAGGTGTTTGGTAAAGCCTTGCAAAAACTCAGCGCGATCATCTGGATGCAGCTCACCCTGCTCATAGTGGCGCTCCAGTAAGGTATCGACCAGCTGGGTTTGGGTTAATTCCTGCTCTGCTGGTGACAAGGTCCAGTCCCAAATCATGTCACCATCACTGTCAGAGATCAGCTGCCAGCAGGCCTGACTGGTCTGCAGCGCCTTCTCTGCCTTGAGTCGTGCGGCTTTCTCGCGCATCAGGTCAACCGTACGTGATGACAGCTGTTTATACATTTTCAGTACGGTGTTAATCAGGATCGACAGGGTTCCACTCATCACCTCATGAGCCTGATGTTTAGCCGCCTGCAGTGACAGCCCCTGGCTGAGTCCTTGTAACGTCAGCGCTAAACGCTTGTCCTGATCAATAATATGAAAAGCCAACCACTGAGTCAGAAAACCAAACAGCTCTTCCAGCAGGTTTTCAAAGTCCATTCCGGACTGAGTCAGTGACTCTATCTTGTCGAAAAACTGTGCATGCAGTGCACAGTGCTGGTCAAAGTCTTTAGAACCGGCCAACTCGGTTTCCCAGATCGACTCCTCCGTCACAAAATGGTAACGCGCGTAGTCACTTAACTCGGCCAGAATGCGGGTCATGGCCAGTTCATCTGCCCCATTGACGAACTGATCGGCCAGGCAGTTCAACAGGTGGACTAAATGCCGGTGCTGGGCATCAACCTTGGCAATGCCGGTTTCAAAGTTTTCATCCCAAGGAAAAATCTCGAAAGATTCTGGCGCTTCCAAAAGGGCTGCTTCCGGTTCAGTCATGCTCATATAACCCGATTGCGTCCTGCTGCTTTTGCTTGATACAAACGATGATCCGCTTCTCGAATCAAGGTTTCTACCCGTTCGCGATCAAAAAAATCATCCACTAGAGGGTCAACCTCAACCAGGCCAAAACTGCAGGTCACCTGAAAGGAGCCCTCTTCCGCCTCAAACACATGTTCACTTAAACGCTGGCGGACTTCGTTCAAACACTTCAAGGCCTGTTCGCGCCCCGTGGATGGCAAAACCACCAAAAACTCTTCACCACCAAACCGAAACACCAAATCAGATCGGCGCAGTACTTGAGTGAACAGCTTAGCAAAGACTTTTAAAACCTCATCACCGACCTGATGACCATAACGGTCATTCACGCTTTTAAAGTGATCCAGGTCCGCCATTGCCACACAAAAAGGCGTTTCGGTGGCCTGTGCAATGCCCAACTGGTTAAGTAAAACCTTTTCCATAAAGCGTCGTGTCAGCAAGCCGGTCAAAGGGTCCTTGCTGTAACTGGTGACAATGATCATATTGTTGATCAAGGCGATTTCACTGCCCAGGTCCAGGGATAAAAACTCGACCCGGCGAATCAGGGCATACAAACGCAGGCGACTGTTTTTTTCCGGCATCTCAGCTGCGATCATGCAGGAGGTTTCATGCAGCTTGACATGCATCAGCTCCAAGGCTTTGCGATAACTGACATCACGCAATATCTTTTGGCCTTCGCCGTGCAGCCAGCGACCAAAATCACACAAATGCGGGTTCGCTTCGGGGAGATCTTCAACCTTTGCGGCCAAAACAGCTGCGATCAGCTGCTGCATCCATAACAGATGCGCTTCATAGTGGGCGAGGAGGTTTTTTTCGCTGATCGCACGAATATGCTGGATGCGCTGATGATTACGCTGTGAAAGAGCTTTTAAATGATGATTGGTATAGAGCTCCGAGCAGCGATTTTCCAACTCACGAAAATGCGCCACCTGATGCTGAACCAGTGATAAATCGCCCGCTTCGGCAGCTACTTCTATCGCCTGATCCCTGAGTCTCGACAACTCATAAGCAATCAAAGTAAAGGGCAGTTTTTCTTCGGCGATCACCTCCGCCAGTAAGTTGTAATCCGCTTTGTCCAGTCCCTTTTTGATGAGCTCATCCAGCGCTTCGCCGTATGCACCACGCTGATCCCACTCATGCTTATCTGTCATTGGCCACCCGATTGAATCTTTATTTCATCTGCACGCACTTTAGCAGAAAAAGGGATTTATAAACCAGATTAAACAAGGACTTTCATGCATGCCTTAGAAGGCAGAAAAGCCAGGGGAGAGAGGTGGCTTGGTGGGCCCAGCAGGACTTGAACCTGCGACCAAGCGATTATGAGTCGCCTGCTCTAACCAACTGAGCTATGGGCCCGAAAGGAGCGAAAATCATACCAGAAAGCCTTGGAGGTTCAAGGCTTTCCGGCATTGAGGACTATTCGTCGAGGAAGGAACGCAGTGAGTCGCAACGTGAGGGATGACGTAGCTTACGCAGCGCCTTGGCCTCAATCTGACGAATCCGCTCGCGGGTCACATCAAACTGTTTGCCAACTTCTTCAAGCGTGTGGTCGGTATTCATATCAATACCAAAGCGCATACGCAGCACCTTCGATTCACGCGCAGTCAGGCCTGAGAGCACACCTCGGGTCGCTTCAATCAACCCCTCACTGGTGGCCGAGTCGACCGGTGATTCCAGGTTGGTGTCTTCAATAAAGTCACCCAGATGTGAGTCTTCATCATCACCAATCGGGGTTTCCATGGAGATGGGCTCTTTGGCAATCTTGAGTACCTTGCGCACCTTGTCTTCTGGCATTTCAAGACGCTCGCCCAGCTCTTCCGGCGTTGGCTCACGCCCCATTTCCTGCAGCATTTGACGCTGCACCCGATTGATCTTGTTGATGGTTTCGATCATGTGCACGGGAATTCGAATGGTTCTGGCCTGGTCCGCAATCGAGCGGGTGATGGCCTGACGTATCCACCAGGTGGCATAGGTCGAAAACTTGTAGCCGCGACGGAATTCAAATTTGTCGACGGCTTTCATCAGGCCGATATTGCCTTCCTGGATCAGGTCAAGAAACTGCA
>SKHR01000150.1 GCA_007116865.1 Marinospirillum sp.
ATTGATGATCGCTCGGCTCGCAATCTATCCATCGAACAAGCCGTCGAACTGATGCGAGGAGAGCCTGGCACTCAGGTTCGCCTCACCATTCAGCGCGAGTCTGTCAGCGCCCCTTTCGAGGTCGAGTTAACCCGTGATGTGATCCGCATTGTCAGTGTTCGCCATCGCTGGCTCATGCCTGGCTTTGGTTATATCCGTATCAGCCAGTTTCAGAATCGCACCGGACAAGAAACCCTGCAAGCGGTTGAAGCCTTGATGCAAGCAACCGACCAGCCCCTGCAAGGCCTGGTGCTGGATCTGCGCAATAACCCCGGTGGCGTCCTTCATGCGGCGGCTGAAGTGGCGGATATTTTTCTGGATGGCGGCCTTCTGGTTTATACCGAAGGGCGACTGCCTGATGCGGCCCTACAGTTTGAAGCCTCACCCGGCGATGCCGCAGAAGACATTCCCCTGGTGGTGCTGATCAATGCTGGCTCAGCCTCGGCCTCTGAAATTGTGGCGGGTGCCCTGCAGGATCATCGTCGCGCGATCATTCTAGGCACTCCCAGCTTTGGCAAGGGCTCAGTGCAGTCGGTGCTGCCGCTATACAATGATCGTGCGCTGAAAATGACCACCGCGCTCTACTTCACCCCCGCAGGCCGCTCAATCCAGGCCGAAGGCATTCAGCCAGATATTCTCGCCGCCAACGCGCGTATCACGGTGGTTGAAGAACGCCCTGCCACCCGCGAAGCCGATCTGCAAGGCCACCTCAGCCGCCCGGCCAGCAGCAGTGAAGAAAGCCAAACCGCCATCGACATCCTGCAGGACGACTACCCCCTGCATGAAGCCCTCAACCTGCTCAGAGGTCTGGCGATTTTTAAACGCTAGGCGGCAAAATGAACGCCAGGCTGATCCACCGGCATCAATTGAGTTCGAAGACTTGGTCTTATGCCCAATACAAACTCATTTAAGTTAAATGTTGCTCAGAAAACCCGCGCATCACGCCTTCAGCCCTAAGGCTTTGGCGACTAGCCGACGCTTGATCCAGTTGTTTTGATCCACCCAGCGCATGCCGAGGTTACGGGCCAACAGCACTGGCAGTGTCTGGCTGGCAAACAAGCGCTTAAAGCTTTCCATCGCGGCCATCATGGCCAGGTTTTCTGGCTGGCGTCGGGTTTGATACGCCGATAATACTGACAGGCAGCCAGGATTCTTCTGCTGGCTGGCGGCCTGTTGTAATACCTGTGTCAGCGCCACAACGTCCTGAAATCCCAGGTTGACACCCTGCCCCGCCAGCGGGTGGATGGTGTGTGCGGCATCCCCCATCAGGGCAATGCCGGGTTTGACGTAGGTTTTTGCATGCCGCTGGCGCAGCGGGTAAACCTGACGTTCCTGGCTGATTTCAACCCGGCCCAGGCGGGCCTCAAAACTCTGGGCCAGGCGGGCATTAAAGTGGGATTCATCCAGTGCCTGTAGCTCGGCCGCTTCTTCGGGGCTGGTAGACCAAACAATCGAGCTCCAGTGATCATCGCCGTTCAACATAAAGGGCAGAAAAGCCAGTGGGCCGGTGGCATTAAATCGCTGCCGGGCAATGTGGCCATGGGCTTTTTCGGTTCGCACGCTGGCAACCAGGGCGTGATGACCATAATCCCACTCGCGGGTTTCAAAGCCTGCCCATTCGCGCAGGTTAGAGCGCGCGCCATCGGCAGCGACAACCAGACGTGCCTCCAACAGCTCGCCAGAATCCAGGCGCAGTTGACGCAGGCCCTGAGCATCCTGTGCCTCACTCAATGCCAGCGGGGTGGCCCCCTGAAAAAACGTCAGGTTAGGCTGGTCTTTCACCTGGCTCCAGAGCCCTTGCACTGTGACCAGGTTCTCAACCATATAACCCAGGTGCGCGACGCCGACTTCCTGGGCGTTGAATTCAATGGCGGCACTGCCTTGTGCATCCCACACCTGCATGCCCTGATAGGGGGTCACTCGCATTTGGGTCATGGCTGACCAGGCACCGAGCTGTTCCAGCAACTGGCGACTGGCTTCGGATAACGCGCTCACTCGCACTTCAAGCTGATCAGGGTTCAGATCCGGCAGGTCGGTCTGGGCTTCAATCAAGGCAATACGCCAGGGGGTGTTGGCTAAACCGGCGGCCAGTGCCAGGCCGGTCATCCCGCCACCGACGATCACTAAATCAAAGGCTTGAGGTTGCATCCTGTCATACTCCCATGGCTTTTTTAGCCAGTAGATTTTTAACCCGAGGAAGGTTGTTCAGTCCAAGCAGGCCCAGTCCCCTGATACGGCTGAGTAGCGGGCCGGGGCGTGAAAACCCGTCAATCAGGTGGTGACTGGCACCGATCACGGCTTGCTGGTCGGCCAGGCGGGTATCCAGCCAGGCCTGCAACGAGGCCAGCTCACCCGGATGAAAGTCACACCCTTGCTGCTGGGCTTGAGACAGCAGCCAGTCGGCCAGTGACATGACCCCACGAATCGCCAGGTTATACCCCTGCCCGGCAACCGGATGCAGGTAATGCGCGGCATTGCCCAGCAGCACCAGGTTGCGCCTTACCTGTTCTTGGGCGATGACTTTTTTAAGTGGATAAAGATCGCGGCGGCCCACCTGGAGGAACTGGCCGGAGCGGCTGCCAAAGCTCTGCTGGCAGGCATGCAGAAAAGCCTCATCATCGAGTTGCGCCAAACGCTGCATCTGCTCGCTGGGGCCGGTCCAGACCAGCCCTCGCTGTGTATCTTGCAAAGGCAACAGCGCCATGGCGCCCTGGGGTACAAAGCGTTCATAAGCCCAGCCTTGTGCCGAGCAGGTGCTGCGCAAATTGGTGACTAGGGCGTTTTGTTGGTAGTCATAAACCTGATCGGCAATGCCCAGCTGTTGTTTCAAACCAGAGCGGCCACCATCCACCAGCACCACGAGGCGCGCGCTCACCTGAACCGGCTGTCCCGCCACCTGACCTTTAAGAATGGCCTGCTGCGGATCAGCCCACTGGATCTGCTCAATCTGGGCCGGTGCCTGAATGTCGACACGCGAATCCTGGCGTAACGCGCACCAAAGGGTTTGTCCCATCCACTGATTGGTGACCACATACCCCAGAGCCTCGGTTTGCTGATCCGCTGCACTCAGATGGGTGGTGCCCAAACGCTGGCGCTCAGACACATGGATGTGTGTGATGGGATAGGTCTGGGGGGATAACGGCTGCCATAGCCCAAGCTGCTCATAGATCAGCCGTGTGCCCCAGGACAGCGCCGATGCACGCGCATCAAAGCTGGGCTGAGTGGCGGGCAGCGCGCCATCGGCCTGGGGTGGCTGGCTTTCAAACAGGCTGACTTTGCAGCCGGTTTTTTCGATCAAGGGTCTCAGTGCCAGAGCCAAACTGGCTCCGACCAACCCGCCACCAATGATGGCAATGTCTGTATTCAGTGTGTTCATGCAGCGGGCTCCGCCATCAGTGCTTCGATCGCATCGGCCTGCTTGGGCACGCCCTGTGTGAGTACTTCGGCGCCACTGGCCGTGACCAGCAGGTTGTCTTCAATACGGATACCGATTCCCCGCCATTCAGGCGCTACACTGAGTTCATCCTCAGCGACATACAGGCCGGGCTCAATGGTCAGCACCATGCCCGGCTGAAGCGCACGCGGCTGGCCCTGCTGACGATAACGACCCACATCATGCACATCCAGACCCAGCCAGTGGCCGGTGCCATGCATGAAAAACGGTCGCCAGGCTTCCTGCTCCAGGCAGACATTCAAATCCCCCTGAATCAGCCCCAGGCTCAACAAACCCTCGGTCAGCACGGCCAGAACCTTTTGATGGATCGCCTCCAGCGTGACACCAGGG
>SKHR01000157.1 GCA_007116865.1 Marinospirillum sp.
AAAATTGCCTGCCGGACTGCGCAAACGCCCCTTATGGCTGCTCGCTATTCCCGTGGTTGTGCTGGCTTTGATTCTGATCCTTGCCGCAGCCAGTCCCTCCTCTGAGGCCCAGGTCAATCATCACTGGGGCATCCAGGATCTGAGTATTCGCCCTGGCTCCGAGCGTGATCTGATTGGTTTACAGTTTGTTCTGGTGCAGCAAAACAGTCAGCCAACCGAGTGGCCACGCCTGCGCATTGAGCTGCTCAATGCCAGCCGCCAGGTGACCTTCACCCAGGACATTGCCGCCAGCGAACTGGTATCGCCACAGGCCGAAGCCTCACCCGGCAGTCACCATTCCTTGATGTTAGAAGTGCCGCGTCCCGCCATTTTTGTGCAGTCTGCCCGAGTCACACCACTGGTCCCCTGATCCTATGCTTCAACCTGTTCAATTGGGGCGTCACACCATCACCCCGCTGCTGCTCGCCCCCATGGCAGGCATCAGTGACGCTCCGTTTCGTGCGCTATGCCGCCAGTTTGGCGCTGGACTGACTTTTGCAGAAATGATCACCGCTGATCAAAGCCTGTGGCACACCACCAAATCACAATTACGCCTACCCAGGGTGGATGAGCCTCGTCCGCGCGCGGTGCAGATCGCTGGCTCTGACCCGGATCAGTTGGCAGCCGCCGCTCAGGCTCAGGTCGCCCTGGGCGCTGATCTGCTGGATATCAACATGGGCTGCCCGGCAAAAAAGGTCTGTCGCAAAGCGGCTGGCTCGGCCTTATTAAGAGATGAAGTGCTGGTCGGCCAGATTCTTCGGGCGGTTGTGGGCGCAGTCAAGATTCCTGTCACGCTAAAGTATCGTACCGGTTGGTCAGCAAAACTCAAAAATGCTGTTACAATTGCGCGTATTGCAGAGCAGGAGGGGATCGCAGCCCTGACTTTGCATGGACGAACCCGAGAAGACCGCTTTAAAGGTGAAGCAGAACACGAAACGCTGGCAGAGGTTGTGCAGGCGGTTCGCCTTCCTGTCTTCGCCAACGGTGATCTGAATACACCGGAAAAAGCGGCACAGGTTTTAGCGGACACCGGGGCGGCCGGAATCATGTTGGGACGACCTGCGCTGGGTCAACCCTGGATTTTTGCACAAATGCGAGCGCACTTGATGCAAACACCGCTTCCACCGCCACCTCCGGGTGAGTCCCTGCTACAATTGATCTGCGATCATTTAAAGGCTCTGAGGGAAACCTACGGGGTGTTCATCGGTTTAAGAGTCGCCCGCAAACACTGTGGCTGGTATTTTGATCAGCTGGGGCGAGGCCATTTGAAATCGGCTTTCAACCGACTGGATTGTCCTGAGGCACAAGAAGCCTATCTGCGCCAGTTTTTACTGACGACAGAAGAATCCACTTAAAAAAACCAACTGATGCCATAAGCATGAAACCACATTCAACCCCTGCCGCACCCCTGGAAGCAGAGCGCCCGTTAAGAGAGAGCGTGAATCGTGCACTGGATAACTACCTTACCCAGCTCGATGGCCAGACAGTGACCAATCTCTACGAACTGGTACTCAATGAGGTCGAAGCGCCGCTTTTGGAAGCCGTCATGCGCCACACCCAGAACAACCAGTCCAAGGCATCCAGCCTGCTGGGACTGAACCGGGGCACCCTGCGTAAAAAATTAAAGCAATACGACTTGATCTAACCACTGACTTTTAGGAGCTTTACCGGCGTATGACTGCCCACCAAGACCTTCCAATCCGCCGCGCCCTGATCAGCGTGTCTGATAAAACCGGCATCGTTGAATTTGCTCGCGCCCTGACTGAGCAGAATGTCGAACTCTTATCCACTGGCGGCACCTATCAACTGCTCAAGCAGCAGGGTTTGGCTGTCACCGAAGTGTCGGAGCATACGGGCTTCCCGGAAATGATGGATGGGCGGGTGAAAACCCTGCATCCTAAAATTCACGGTGGCATTCTTGGTCGCCGCGGCCAGGATGACGCCATCATGGCCGAACATCAGATCGACCCCATTGATCTGGTGGTGGTCAACCTCTACCCCTTCCAGCAAACCATTGCCCGCGATGACTGCACCCTGGATCTGGCGATTGAAAATATCGATATCGGTGGCCCCGCCATGGTACGCAGCTGTGCCAAGAACCATGCCTTCACCACGATTCTGGTCAATGTCAGCGACTATGATCGCGTGCTGGAAGAAATGCGAAACAACGCCGGTGCCGTGACTCGCAAAACCCGCTTTGATCTGGCCGTGCGCGCCTATGAACACACCGCCGCCTATGATGCCGCCATTGCCAACTACCTGGGACGCATGGTTGAGGAAGGCAACGAGGATTTTCCGCGCACCTTCAACACCCAGTTCATCAAACGCCAGGACATGCGTTACGGTGAGAATCCTCATCAAAAAGCGGCTTTTTATGTTGAGCAACAGCCCTACGAATCCAGTGTTGCCACCGCCAAAATCCTGCAGGGCAAGGCGCTGTCCTATAACAATGTGGCCGATACGGATGCCGCGTTTGAATGCGTGAAAGCCTTCAGTGAACCCGCCTGTGTGATTGTCAAACACGCCAACCCCTGTGGCGTCGCGGTAGGGACAGATCTCAAGTCAGCCTATGATCGCGCTTTCAAAACCGATCCGACCAGTGCCTTTGGTGGCATCCTAGCTTTCAACCGCCCCCTGGATGCCCTGACCGCCCGCACGATTGTTGATCGCCAGTTTGCCGAGGTCATCATTGCACCCGGCATTGATGCCTCTGCGCAAGAAATCATTGCCAGCAAAAAGAACTTGCGCCTGCTCGATGCCAGCGAACACTGGCCCGGTGAGCAGGTACAAGCGCTGGACTTCAAACGTGTCACCGGTGGACTGCTGGTACAGGAACGAGATCTGGGTGTCGTGGGCGATGACGAGCTACAGGTTGTGACTGAGCGCAACCCCACTGAGCAGGAGCTGCGTGACCTGGCTTTTGCCTGGAAGGTGGCCAAGTTTGTCAAATCCAACGCCATTGTTTATGCCCGCGATGGCATGACCATTGGTGTCGGCGCAGGTCAAATGAGCCGCGTCTACTCAGCTAAAATCGCTGGCATTAAGGCGGCGGATGAGCAGCTTGAAGTGCGCGGCTCCGTCATGGCTTCCGATGCCTTCTTCCCCTTCCGTGATGGCATCGATGCCGCTGCCGCTGCAGGCATCACCGCCGTGATTCAACCCGGCGGATCCGTCAGGGATGAAGAAGTGATCCAGGCCGCCAACGAAGCGGGCATCGCCATGGTATTCACCGGAATGCGGCACTTCCGCCACTGACAATCCCAGTCGCTTGCAACCAAACCGGGTGAGGCGTTAACGCCTCACCAATAATCCCCCCTAAAAATGGGGGGATTACCGTATCACTGCGCGATGGATGGATCAAGCTTCACTACTGAGTGAAACGCCCTGTGCGGACCCGCATGCAGGGTGTTGTGGGGGCTGGGGGCTAGACACCCCCGGCTACCCGATTAACCCAACGCCCTCAATACAGCCTGAGGCTCTTTTGCAACCACATGCAATAAAGCCAGAGCTGGCCCATGCGGTGTACGATCACCACGCTCCCAGTGCCTTAAAGTCGCAACACTAATACAAAACTTTGAAGCAAACTCCATTTGCGTCATACCCAAGTTTTTCCGAATCTCAGCCACATTAACTGGCTCAGGGCGGTGTGTTCTTGCAGCAACTTTACCCCCCTGATTCAGCTCGATCGCTTCCTGTAAGCCCTGAGCAATACTCTCATATGCACTAGTCATGATTTACCTCCAATGCGGTATGAACAAGAAAGCTGACCAGCTTAGA
>SKHR01000215.1 GCA_007116865.1 Marinospirillum sp.
AAGCTGGATGGATTCCTGCAGGCACTGGGCAGCAATACCCTGCTGGAAGTGGTCAGAACCGGTGTTTCCGGGATCGGACGCGGCGAGAAAGTACTCAGCCTCTGATCCTGAATCCGACTTAAAACCCCGGTCGAATAAATTTCGGCTGGGGTTTTTTTATGGCTGGCTCAGTTGATCCCAAAAGGCTTGTACCAGGGGGTGGCGTAACTTGCGCTGCAAGGCGACAACGCCGACATCATAAGCGGCCAGGCCGGGCGAGACGGTGAGGATGCGTACCTTCTGCTGGAGTGGGCTGTTATCCAGCACAATTTGAGGCACCACGCCCAACCCCAGCCCCAAGCTGACCATGCTGACGATCGCCTCATTGCCGCTGACCTGCGCATAAATATGCGGACGGATTTTTTGCTGACGGAACCAGTTGTCCAGGCGCTCGCGGGCGACCCCCTGTTCGGAGACGATCATCGGTATCTGTGACCAGTCGGGTGGGGTGGTGAGGTTGAAATCCGTTTCACCTGCCAAGGGTGCAATGAATACTAGCGGAGATAATCCCATCGACTGGAAGGCGATGCCTTGAGGCAGTTGATCAGGTCGTGCGGCAATCGCAAGGTCTTCCTCGCCCTGTTGAACCCGTGAAATGGCGACATCCGGATCGCCAGTGTGCAGGGTGATTTCAACACCGGGATGGCGCTGGCGAAAAGCCTTGAGCTGATCATATAAAAAGCTGTAGCTGGCAGTCACCGAGCAGTAAACGCTCAGTTGGCCCTTCAGGCTTTGATGTTCAGCCAGCAGGTCGGCTTGCAGGGTTTCCCATTGATCCAGGGTTTCACGGGCATAGGTTAAAAACCGCTGTCCTGCCGGTGTCAGTTCAACGTGACGATTATCCCGCTCAAGCAGGCGAACACCCAGGGTGGTTTCCAGCTGCTGTAACTGGCGGCTGAGTGCGGATGCACTGGTGTGACAGAGCTCGCTGGCGCGACCGAAATGAAGAGTCTGTGTCAGTTGAATAAAGTGGTTGAGGTGACGAAACTCGATTGATTGCATTATCTGCATCACTATGTTGCAAATATTTCATTTTACGCAAAAACGAGGCCACTGTAACCTTGTTGCGTTTTCTGCCGCTTGGTGCGGCATTTATTTCATCCAGAGAGAGTAAATTCCATGACCATGACCGTGTATTACGACAAAGACTGTGACCTGTCGATCATTCAAGGCAAAAAAGTAACCATCGTTGGTTACGGTTCACAAGGCCACGCCCATGCGAACAACCTGAAGGATTCCGGTGTTGACGTGACCGTTGCACTGCGCTCGGGTTCTGCTTCTGCAGCCAAGGCTCAGGCGGCCGGTTTGAAGGTGGCTTCTGTTCCTGAGGCGGTTGCCGGTGCAGATGTTGTCATGGTGCTGACGCCAGACGAGTTCCAGTCACAGCTTTACAAAGCAGAAATCGAGCCTAACCTGAAGCAGGGCGCGACGTTGGCGTTTGCGCATGGTTTTGCGATTCACTACAACCAGATCGTGCCTCGCGCTGATTTGGACGTGATCATGATCGCCCCTAAAGCGCCTGGTCACACTGTTCGCTCTGAGTTTGTTAAAGGCGGCGGTATTCCTGATCTGATCGCGATTTTCCAGGATGTGTCTGGCAAGGCGAAAGAACTGGCGCTGTCTTATGCCAGCGGTGTGGGTGGTGGTCGTTCCGGTATCATTGAAACCACCTTCAAAGACGAAACCGAAACTGACCTGTTTGGTGAGCAAGCGGTTCTGTGTGGTGGTGCGGTTGAGCTGGTCAAAGCCGGTTTTGAAACCCTGGTTGAAGCCGGTTATGCCCCGGAAATGGCTTACTTCGAGTGTCTGCACGAGCTCAAGCTGATTGTTGACCTGATGTACGAAGGCGGCATTGCCAACATGAACTACTCCATCTCTAACAATGCCGAGTATGGTGAGTATGTGACTGGCCCGGAAGTCATCAACGAGCAGTCACGTGAAGCGATGCGCAACGCGCTGAAGCGGATTCAAGACGGTGAATACGCCAAGATGTTCATTCAGGAAGGTGCGGCCAACTATCCATCCATGACCGCACGTCGTCGCAACAACGCTGCCCACCCGATTGAAGTGGTTGGTGAGCGCCTGCGTGCAATGATGCCCTGGATCGCCGCGAACAAACTGGTTGATAAAGAGAAAAACTAAGCCAGTATTGTGTGACACTCACCGCCCGGCCAGTCCGGGCGGTGTTGTTTTTGGGGATCAGTGGGCCTCGTCCCAGTTGTGGCCACTGGCGGCTTCAACCACCAGGGGCACGGCCAACTCTGCGGCCTGCTCCATGCAGGGGCGAACGCCTTTGATCAGTGCATCCACCTGGTCTTCGCGGACTTCAAAAACCAGTTCGTCATGCACCTGCATGATGATGCGCGCATCCAGGTGGCTGTTTTGTAGCCATTGATCCACGGCGAGCATGGCCGCCTTCATGATGTCAGCGGCAGTGCCTTGCATCGGCGCATTGATGGCGGTGCGCTCGGCTGCCTGGCGTTGGTTGAACTGGCGAGCTTGTATTTCTGGCAGGTAAAGACGGCGCCCCATCAGGGTTTCGACATAACCTTTTTCCGCGGCACTTTGGCGGGTGTTGTCCATGTAGCGGCGCACGCCCGGATAACGCTCGAAGTAACGCTCGATATAGTGCTGGGCTTGTTGGCGCTCCAGATGCAGTTGTTTGGCCAGGCCAAAGGCGCTCATGCCATAAATCAGTCCAAAGTTGATTGCCTTAGCGCTTCGGCGTTGATCGGCGCTGACCGCTTCAGGCTGAAGACCAAACACTTCGGCTGCCGTGGCGCGATGAATGTCCTGGCCTTCCGCGAAGGCTTGCAGCAGTCCTTCATCACCCGACAGGTGGGCCATAATGCGCAGTTCGATTTGGGAGTAATCTGCGGCGACCAGGCGATAACCCGGCTCGGCAATGAAGGCCTGGCGGATCCGTCGGCCATTGTCGGTGCGGATCGGAATATTCTGTAAGTTGGGATCAGAGCTGGATAAACGCCCGGTGGCGGTCACCGCCTGATGATAGCTGGTATGAACACGCCCGGTGCGGGGGTTGACCAGGTGGGGCAGCTTGTCGGTGTAGGTGTTGCGCAGTTTTGCCAGCCCGCGGTGTTCCATGATCAGGCGCGGCAAGGGGAAGTCCAGCGCCAGCTCTTCGAGAATGGCTTCTGCGGTGGAGGGAGCCCCTTTGGGGGTTTTTTTGATCACCGGCAGCTTGAGTTCGTCAAACAGGATTTCACCCAGTTGCTTGGGTGAGTTGAGGTTAAAGGCGCGCCCGGCTAACTCATGGGCTTGGGTTTCCAGTGCCATGATGCGCTGAGCCAGAGTTTGCGAGAGCTGCTGCAGATGGGGCACGTCAATCTTGACCCCGGTGCGCTCAATCCGCGACAAAAGGCTGACCAGCGGGATTTCCAGTTGATCCAGCAGGGGTTCCAAACGACCTTCCGCCGCCAGTTTGGGGCGCAGGGTCTGATGCAGCCTCAGGGTGATGTCGGCATCTTCAGCGGCATAAAAAGCCCCCTTGTCCAATTCGATCTGGTTGAAGGTGAGCTGTTTGGCGCCCTTGCCCGCCAGGCTTTCAAAGCTGATACATTGATAGTCCAGATAACGCAGTGCCAGCGAATCCATGTCATGGCGGGTAGCCGTAGGGTTGAGCACATAGGATTCCAGCATGGTGTCAGAGGCGATGCCCTGTAGCTGGATATCATAACGAGCCAGCACACTCATATCGTACTTCAGGTTTTGGCCGATTTTGCCGAGCTTCGGGT
>SKHR01000097.1 GCA_007116865.1 Marinospirillum sp.
ACGCGGTTGATGCGAATTTCCTGGCGGATCAAAGGCAGCAAAGCAACCCCAGCAGCGGCCTGCTTGATGCTCACCAGAGGGTCTTGGTGGGTAGTGCCTGGCGAGTTTTCGTAAAGGCTGACTTGATTGATCTCAATCCCGATATAGGGATAAAAGCTCCAGTTAAGCTCACCGGTGATTTGCAGGTGGGCACCGGTTTGTTCATGAACTAGGGCTTCAATTCGCGGTTTTAGAGCATTGAGGTCGATCAGCCAGATAACAAGAATGGCAGCGGTCACCAGCAGTGCAAAAAAACCGGAAATCAGGATAAGAAGCCATTTTAATCCACGTACCATGAGGTTGCTCCAATCAGTGATCAATGGTTGGGTCAGTGTTTTTTTCCAAGCAGTCTTTCTTGGGCTTCTTGCGCTTCTTTGGCCTCAAGTGACAGGGTTGCAGTGGGGCGTAACAGTAAGCGCTGCAGACCAATCGGTTTGCCGGTATCCTCACAATAACCATAGTCACCGGCTTCAATTCGCAGGAGTGCCTCTTCAATTTTGTGCAGCAGTCGCGTTTCACGATCGGCCTGGCGTAGCAGTAGATTTCTTTCTTCCTCAACAGAGGCGAAATCGGTAAAGTCGCCCGGCTCCTTTGTGACGGTGATCGCTGCTTTGACTTCTGCTAGATGGTCGCTGATTTCCTGCTGCTGAGATTGGAGCAAGGCTTTAAAATAGGCCAGCTGTGGTGCTGACATGTAGTCCTCTTCCGGCATCGCCAGCAGGGCTGCTTCTGATAGTCCGCCAAGATTTTGCATGATGAGCCACTCCCAGTATTGAGTGTTGATTCAAAAAAAGCGCATCTCTCAGTTATAGCTGATCGCTGTAAGAGTGTCAGGGTTGAGATGCCTTGGGTTAAAAAGGACTGACTTCAGTCACTTGTAAAATAACCTCATAGTCGCGAATGATCTCCGGGCAGCCGTGCAGTGAACCGCAGCCTCGACCATCCTCAACACGTAAAACATAGGTGCCAGGTTGCAGGCGGCGCTGAATCAGAAAGTTGCGTCCCTGGCCACTGCTCCAGTCACGAGTGACCACCCGGCCTTCGGCAGTGAAAAGGACTGCATCGGGAAAGACGGTGTTAGAACGATTTGGGGTGCGGCTTTCAAGGCGTATGTCGGAAGTTTGCTCAAGCGTGAAAAAGAAGCGAACCACCTGGTTTTCACCAAGTTCACCATGGTAGCTTTGCTGGGTATCCAGCGGGATAAAGTCATCAGGAAAGGGCTGGGCGATCCCCTGAAGGCTGAGTACCAAAAGGCAACCACAAAGCGCAATGGAGAAAGACTTGAGCATAAACTGCCTACCTTAAGCTAATGGATTGAAAAGCGGCGCAGATTTTCAACGCCCGACAAAACTGCTTTTCTTTGATGACCCGTTTATAATAACCGGTCTTGACCTAAGATTTCGAACAATACTGAGGCACGCGATGATCATCAAACCTAAGTACCGTGGATTTATCTGTACCACGACGCACCCCACTGGCTGCTATCAAAATGTGCTGGATCAGATAACAGAGACAAAAAAACAGACTTTTGGTGCCCAAGGACCGAAAAAAGTCTTGGTCATTGGCGCGTCCAGCGGGTATGGCTTGGCTGCACGAATCACGGCGGCTTTTGGTTATCAGGCGGCCACCCTGGGTGTGTTCTTTGAAAAGCCCGGCAATGAGCGCAAACCGGGCACGGCGGGCTGGTATAACTCTTGGGCGTTTGAGCAAGAAGCGCACAAAGCGGGGCTCTATGCCAAGTCAATCAATGGTGATGCGTTTTCTGATGAAGTGCGTGCTAAAGCGATTGAAACGATCAAAGCAGATCTGGGTGAAGTGGATCTGGTGATCTACTCTCTGGCTTCCCCAGTCCGCAAGCTGCCAACAACCGGTGAGGTCAAGCGCTCTGCGCTGAAGCCGATCGGTGCGCCTTACCACTCAACGGCGATTGACACGAATAAAGATCAAATCATTGAGGCAGAGGTTGAGCCAGCGACTCAGCAAGAAATTGAAGACACCATTGAGGTCATGGGTGGTCAAGACTGGGAGCTCTGGATGAACGCCCTGGATGAAGCGGGTGTGCTGTCTAAGGGCGTCAAAACGGTTGCATTCAGCTACATCGGTACAGCGATGACCTGGCCTATCTATTGGCATGGCGCGCTTGGCAAAGCCAAAGAAGACCTGGATCGGGCAGCAGAGAGTTTAGGCAAGCAGCTGGCGGACAAGTATCAAGGTGATGCCCGAGTTGCGGTGCTCAAGTCCGTTGTCACTCAGGCTTCTGCTGCAATTCCAGTGATGCCGCTTTATATTTCTCTGGTTTACAAGGTGATGAAAGAGAAGGGGCTGCATGAGGGCACCATTGAGCAGCTCAACCGTCTGCTGGGTAGTCAGTTGTATCGTCAGGATGGTCAGCCGATGGATTTTGACGGTCAAGGGCGTCTGCGCATGGATGACTGGGAGCTGCGTGATGATGTGCAGCAAGCCTGTCAGGATCTCTGGTCGCAAGTCACATCCGATAATCTATTCGATCTGACCGACTACGCCAGCTACAAGCACGACTTCCTACAGTTGTTTGGTTTTGAGCGTCAGGATGTTGACTATGAACTCGATGTGTCACCCGATGTCGAGTTTAAAACGATCTCAGTGGAGTGATCCGCCTAGGTGCAGCACTAGGTTGTGCCAAGGTTCTTGAGCAAAGCAATCCAACTTTTTGTGGTGATCGGTCATGCAGGAAGAAAAAAGCGAAAAGTCCCCTTCAATGGACGAGCAGCCATCTCAAGTGTCTGCCACTGATTCGGCAGGGAGTAGCGAGTCAACGGAAGAGGACTTCGCGCGTCGTGCCCAGCAAATGGTTGATGGCGTGATCGAGGAAGTAGTAGAAGAAAAAGAAGAAAATGGTAAAAAGGTTCGCCATAAGGGAATTTATCTTCTGCCGAATCTGTTCACGACTGGGGCGCTGTTTTCGGGTTTTTATGCGATCGTGGCAGGAATGAATGGTGACTTCAGTCAGGCAGCAATCGCGATTTTTGTTGCCATGGTGTTGGATGGCCTGGATGGCCGAGTGGCGCGCCTGACAAACACTCAAAGTGCTTTTGGTGCCGAATACGATAGCCTTGCGGATGTGGTTTCTTTTGGCGTGGCGCCAGCACTGGTTGCCTTTAGCTGGATGCTGCAGGATTTAGGCAAATTTGGCTGGATCGCAGCCTTTGTTTATGTGGCTGGCACCGCACTTCGGCTTGCACGCTTCAATGTGCAGGTCGGGCAGGCAGACAGTAAATGGTTTACCGGTCTGCCAAGTCCTTCAGCCGCTGCGATCGTGGCAGCACTGGTTTGGGTGTTGCATGGTTACGATATGGAGTGGATGGCTGCCAAGGTTTTGGTTGCGCTGGTCATTGCGGGAGTCGGATTGCTGATGGTCAGCAATGTGCGCTACTACAGTTTTAAGGATATCGACCTGAAAAGTCGCGTTCCGTTTTTTGTACTGTTGGCGCTGGTGTTGCTGATCGCGATCATTTCTATTGATCCAGCAATCATGCTGCTGCTGGTGTTTGTGGGTTATGGTCTTTCCGGCCCTTTGCGAGCGGTTTTGCGTATGAATAAAAAAGCCGAGGCGTAATTTTTTTAATTCTTCTATTGCATCTACAAAACAGGTGTCTATAATACGCCACTCCATTGAGCGGTGCCTTGGGTGTTGTTTGGTGGATGTATTTATAAGCTGTTGATTTTTCTTAGAAGTTTTGAATTATTTTGCTTTTAAGGTGTTGACAG
>SKHR01000066.1 GCA_007116865.1 Marinospirillum sp.
ATATCCGACTGATAGGCCAGCTTTTTTTCTTCCGGTGACTGACCTGAATAGATCACACCCACGCTCAAACCCAGAAAACGATAGAGTTTACCCATCCACTCGGCGTCACGGCGTGCCAGGTAATCATTGACCGTGACCACGTGCACACCCTTTTCTGTCAGGGCGTTCAAATACACCGCCAAGGTTGCCACCAGAGTTTTACCCTCACCGGTGCGCATTTCAGCGATCTTGCCTTGGTTCAGCACCATGCCACCGATCAACTGGACATCAAAATGGCGCATATTCATCGCCCGACGGCCCGCCTCACGTACCAAGGCAAAACTCTGCGGCAACAAGGCATCCAGGGACTCGCCCTGTGCGACACGTGCTTTGAGCTCTTGTGTTTTTTCAGGAATGGCTTCGTCGCTCAATGCCTGATACTGAGGCTCTAACGCATTGATCTCAGCTACAATTTTGCGCAGCTTCTTTAGCTCGCGCTCATTTTTACTTCCAAAAACTTTTTTCAACAAAGGGGCAATCATTGATCGTCCTTACCCATGACCAGAGTACACAAAGTTTGACGGGGTAAAATACCACGTTTTGACGTAAATATCAGGTTCAAGTCAACCGAATCAAGCGTAACAACAGGGAGGAATCAAGCAGAAAAACAAAAACAGGGAGGGGGGCAATAATTAACGCGGGTCACGACGAACATAGGGCAAAGGATCGACTGCCCGGCCATTTCTCCAGACTTCATAGTGCACATGGGTACCAAAACAACGTCCGGTACATCCCATCAATCCCAGCGTGTCACCACGTTGAACCAGGTCCCCTTTATAAACACTGATTTCATTCATGTGGGCATAGCGAGTTCGGTAGCCATTGCCATGATCGATTTCAACCATATTACCAAACCCACCATTTTCACCCGCAAAAACAACAACACCCGCACCCGTTGCAGGCACAGGTGAGTTCTCGACCCCACCAAAATCCAGACCATTATGCCAGGTCCGACGCCCGATCAAGGGGTCTGGATCATCCCGCCAACCAAAGCCACTGGTCATCCAGCTTTGTGAAGGAATGGCGGGACGGCCTGCAATATAAGCCTGCTCCGCAAACTTCTGATTGGTCATATAACCGTAGAGAAGCCTTAGCTGCAAAAGACGCTGTTCAATCTTCTGCTCCAGTGAATCCAACTCCATTTCCAGGTCATCAACCAGAAAAGCTGGCGGACTTTCTTCCATCTCCATCAATGGACCGCCAGCGGGGGGTGGCGATTCAAAGTCAAACTCATCTGAAAGGTTGGCGATATTGGCCAAACGCTCGCCTAGACCATTGAGTCGCACTAGATTCGCATGCAGCTCACCAACCCTGGGTGCAATAGACTCAATACGCTCCATGGAGTAGACACGTAAGGCCTCAACCTCTTGGCGCTGAGCGACCACTTCTTGGCGCAACTCAATCAATGCCTGGTCATGATGGCGCTCTGACTGAACCCCCATCCACCAATGCACCAGCGTTCCTCCTACCACTGCCGGGAGCAGTAAAATCACGGCAGCCAGCACACCGAGCCCAGCCGGTGAAAGACTGATGCTGTGCATTGCGCTGTGCTTGTTTCGGCAAAAAATCAGATTCATCTTTATCAGTTCCAGCCTTGCGGCACTCTCATGCTATGTTTAACATTCCCTGCACATCAGTAAGGAGTCAGACGCATGAGCCAAATTCAGTCCAGACAGGGAAAGGCACAATCTTCTGCTCACTTATTACAGCAGCCCGAAAGCTCACTGAGTGTCCTCTATAACAAAACCCGCATACTTAAAGAAATTGAAAAAACGCTGAACGAAAGTATGCCAGAAGCTTTTCAAGGATTCTATAGAGTTGCCAATTATCATAATGGCACTTTGATTTTATTTACCCCCAGTGCCATCTATGTCACGCGGATGAGATACCATCAAAAGCGCATCCTCTCTATCCTTAAACAACATATCGATGGGCTCAGCAAGATCTCAGTCAAAGTGAGACCACCAGAGCCAATTCTGACGCCAAATAAACCTGAGCCGCGTCAATTATCTCAACCCATCAAAAACAAATTGGCACAAATAGCCGCCGAGACCAACCATGATGAGCTAAAAAAAATACTGCTTAAAATGGCGCAAAAAACCGATTAAAGCGCATAAAAAAAGCCGATATAAATATCGGCTTTTTTTATGCATCAATTAAAGGATTTAAGCTAAAGCGGCAGAACTCTTATAAGAAATTGGCGAACGCGCTTCCCGTCCTTCAAAGGTCACCATCTCCCAAGCATCTGGCCGACGAATCAGCTCACGCAACAAGCGATTATTCAAACCATGACCGGATTTGTGGCCCTTGAACTCACCAATCAGACTCTTGCCCAGCAGGTAAAGGTCACCAATCGCGTCCAGCACCTTGTGTTTAACAAATTCATCTTCGTAACGCAGACCGTCTTCGTTCAAAATGCGGAAGTCATCAATAACGATGGCATTTTCCATGCTGCCGCCCAGTGCCAAATTACGTGAGCGCAAATACTCTATATCACGCATAAAACCAAAGGTGCGCGCCCGACTGACTTCACGCACAAAAGAGGTGCTGGAAAAGTCGATGATCGACTCCTGCACCTGCTCACGAAAAACCGGGTGATCAAAATCAATGCTAAAGCCGACACGAAAACCCTCATAGGGCTCAAAGCTGGCAACCTTGTCGTCTTCACGCACTTCGACTTTCTTTTTAATCCGAATAAATTGCTTCGGTGCATCCTGCTCCTGAATCCCAGCGGACTGAACCAAAAACACAAAAGGCCCCGCACTGCCATCCATGATCGGCACTTCAGCGGCACTGACCTCAACATACAAATTATCAATGCCCAAGCCAGCCAACGCAGAAAGCAGGTGCTCTACCGTACTAACCTGCGCACCATTCTCACCCAAAGTGGTCGAGAGGGTCGTTTCACACACGTTTTCGGCACAAGCACGAATTTCAACCGCCGGCTCCAAATCCACCCGTCGGAAAATGATGCCGGTATTTTCAGGCGCAGGTCGAAGCGTCAAATAGACCTTGTCACCAGAGTGCAGGCCAACGCCTGTCGCACGGATGGTATTACGCAAGGTGGTTTGTTTAATCATTGTCACAGAGGGCTCCTTGGGAGCAAAAGCAGATTAGGGCAGTGTTACCCTTATTGTTACATTCATCACATTTTAACAAAAAAACATCATAATTAAAGTTTTTGACGCAAAAAAAAGAGGCTAGTTCAATTGTTTTTTTGAACCGGCCTCATTGCTAGCAATCATGACTGGCTGCTTAGTCAGCCTGCATTCGCAAAAACGCAGGAATATCCAGATAAGCCAGGTCTGCTTCACTTTTGGGGTTCACTGCTGGCTTGGGCGTTCTGCTCGCGGTTTCAGCACCCGCAGCCTCAGCCAAGGCTGGACGCATGCTGTTTCTTACCGTTTTGCGCACTGCTTGCGCCTGAGGCTCCGCCTGCTTCACCGGCTGACCACTCAAGCCAGTTGCAACCACCGTGACACGCAACTCGTCACCCAGGTTGTCATCAATCGCTGAACCAACAACCACCGTTGCATCATCCGCCGCAATTTCACCGATGATACTGTTAATTTCATAAAACTCGTCCAGCATCAAATCGCTGCTGGCTGTGACATTCACCAGAATGCCGCGCGCACCTTTCAGGTCAATATCTTCAAGCAGCGGAGAGCGAATCGCCTGTTCTGCCGCATCACGAGCACGCTGCTCGCCAGTCGCAGCACCAGCCCCCATCATGGCTGTTCCCATTTC
>SKHR01000255.1 GCA_007116865.1 Marinospirillum sp.
GCCCTGCTCACTCAGGCTTTTTTCTCCGGCTTTTCTGCAATCAAAGGCGATGCTGGAACCTTGGGAGCCTCTGCACGCAGTGGCTGAGATGGCGCGGGTGAAGAAGCTGCTGCATCAGCTGCAGGCGCACCCGAGCGCGGCTTCTCGCGAGTCACTTGTTTAGGCATTCGTGGCTTTTCTCCACCCTTGTTGGCTTTATAGCGGTGCGCCATCCGGCCATCAACCTGCGCACCCATCACCATTTCGATGGTGTTATAAAACACATTGCCTTTAACAATAGCTTTAGCTGCCAGCTCAATATGCTCACAAGAGTGAATATCGCCGACCACTGTACCATTGATGACCACATGGGGGACGGAGACCTCGCCTTCTACCAGACCTTTATCACTGATGCGCAACACGGCTTTGGAGTCATCTTCCGCAATGATGTTGCCAAAAACCTTGCCATCAATATGCAAACCACCGGAAAAATGGACATCACCGACCACTTCAGCTTTGCCTGAAACCAGGGTATCGAAGTGATTAGTTGGAGGGGGGTTCTTACCAAACATTTACAAGACCTCCTGGCTATGCCAGTCAAATTCAGTTTCAATGCGCATCGCTTTTGCACCCGTAGATTGCAAAATAACCTGCACCTTTTCAGGCTCAAACCCTTCTGGCAGTGTCAGGCGCCCAGCAACGTTCTGAAAGAAGCGAAAGCGAAAACGTATACTGGCATCATCCACCTGCTCAGACACATCCTTCAAAGGCAGCGTCACGTTTTGCGTCAACCCCTGAGAACCTACCAGGTTGACCAACGCCCGACCTTCAATAAATGTATCGTTATTAGAGATCTGGGTGATCACCAGTTGATAGTCATAGACACCCGCCACATCCGTGGGCGTGAGCTCAAACTTTTCCAGCCGCAACCCTTTGTCATCAGACTCAGGCGCCATGACACGCTGATAAAATTGTAACTCATTTTCCAGCTGAGCAATTCGAGCATTCAAGTTAAGAATGGTCTGCTGAACCTCTTGGTAGGCTCGACGATCCACCTCACTACTGCTTTCAGTAAAGCGCACACGACGACGAAGCTCGCGCAGCTCGTCCTCTTGTTGTCGGGTCACGATTCGTAGCTCGTCCCGCTCTTGCACTGAAGTACCTCGCTCATGCCAGATACTCCAGCGCCCAATGTGATACCCGCCCACTGCCAAGACCAGCATCAGCAAAGCAATGAGCACCCGAGTCAAAATCCTTTTTATCGGATTATAGGCAACAATTTCAAGGCGTTCTTGTTCAGTATTCATTCACACAATCCACGAGTACGGCCCCTGCCAAGAATCATGGTATCAATCCTGCCGATTCAAGTCCGAGGGTTTCCTTTAGACCAAACATGATATTCATATTCTGTACACCTTGACCACTGGCGCCCTTGACTAAATTATCAATCACGGCCAGCACGATCACTAGTTTGCCACCCGCAGGCCGATGAACAGCAATACGGCAGAGGTTGGCACCTCGAACACTACGGGTTTCTGGGCAGCTTTCCCAGGGCATTACGTCAACAAATGCTTCATTTTGATAGCGAGACTCAAACACTGCCTGCAAATCAGCTGAACTAAGGCTGAGGGCAGTTTCTTTTAGCGTCACATAAAGGGTTGCATGTATGCCACGAATCATTGGCGTCAAATGCGGTACAAAAGTCAGACTCACCGACTCCCCAGCCATTTGACTTAAACCCTGAGTGATCTCCGGGTGGTGGCGGTGACTGCCAACCGAGTAGGCTTTCATGCTCTCGCCAGCCTCACAAAACAGTGACCCGACTTTAGCAGATCGTCCTGCACCGGATACTCCAGATTTACAGTCCGCAATGATCCCCTGGGACTCGATCAAGCCTTTTTCAAACAGGGGCATCAAGCCCAATTGCACCGCCGTTGGATAGCAACCGGGAACCGCAATCAGCCGCGCCCGCTGAATTTGCTTTCTTGCACGCTCAGGAAGACCATAGACCGCCTCGCTCAACAACGCTGGAGCACCATGAGCTTGACCGTACCACTTCGCCCATTCGTCTGCATCGCGCAAGCGAAAGTCGGCTGATAAGTCGATCACTCGCAAACCCGCATCCAAAAGTTCCCCAGCTAAACCATGCGCAACACCATGGGGTGTCGCAAAGAACACCACATCGCAACGCCGTAAGGTGTTAAGGTCGGGCTGCTCAAAAGAGAGCTCAGGGTAATGCTGGCGCAAACTAGGATAAATATCAGCCACTCGAACGCCAGCATCAGACCGCGAAGTAATCACCTCAATGCTTGCCTGTGGGTGCAACGCCAATAGGCGCAACAACTCCACCCCGGTATAGCCGGTTCCACCCACAACACCCACTTTGATCACACTGACCTCCCTTATACAGATATCGCTCAACCGCACGCATCTTACATCATCACGGATTATTGGTCGCCCCTCAACCAGTGAATAAACCCTAAAGAAGCCTTTCAAGTCGTCGTCGTTCGACTTACGGTGCCCCCCCAGATTAAGGTATGCTACTCACTTCATCACTGGGTGCAAAAACGGACAAAACACGAATGAGCTATCTCTGGTTGAAAGCCTTCCATATTATGGCAGTGGTCACTTGGTTTGCTGCACTGTTTTATTTGCCGCGCCTATTTGTCTATCACACGCTCGCTCTGAACGAACAGGACACCCGTGGATCAGAAAGGTTCAAAGTCATGGAGCGCAAGCTCTACCGCGGCATCATGACACCATCGTTGATCGTTCTGGTCTTACTGGGTATTGGCCTTTGGAGCCTTAGTTTCGATCACTACTGGTCTCAAGGCTGGTTTCGTACCAAGCTGCTGATCATGGCTCTACTCATCATTTATCACTTCTGGTGCGCACGACTTTTGGCAGACTTTGCTCAGGACAGCAACCGAAAAACGCATGTCTGGTATCGAGTATTCAACGAAGTTCCAGTGCTGGGCCTGATCGCGATTGTTCTTTTAGCGGTTCTTAAACCTTGGTAGGCCCATCATGAGCACGCTGATTCAGCCAAGCCTTAATCGCCACTTTCACAAGCGCCATGTGCCAGTGCTCGCCATTGGCGGCCATGACCCCTGCGGAGGGGCCGGTGTGATGGCCGACGCACAGGCCATTCAAGCGCTCGGCGGCTGGCCGCTTACCCTGATCACCCTATTAACCGCACAAAACTCAACCCGACTGACTCAAACCTTTGCCCAGCCGGTCACTGCTTTTGAACAGCAGCTCACCACCCTGGCTCAGGAAGTCAAACCCACCGCAATCAAACTTGGCGCCACTGGCAGCCTTGAGATTCAGCGATGCATTGTGACCTGGTTAAAGCAGCATCCTCGCCTTCCATTGGTCATTGACCCAGTGATTCAAAGCACCAGTGGTGCTTTGCTCTGTGATGAAAATCAGTTAGATCACTTGATGGCCGAGCTGGTTCCAGCTGCCACTCTCATCACACCCAATCTACCTGAGCTTCACGCCCTGGTTCCTGGGCGCCATAGTGTTGAACACAAAGCCAGACACCTGCTCAGTCTTGGCTGTAAAGCTGTTTTGGTCACTGGCACACATAGCAGTAGCAAGGCCGTACGCAACCAACTATTCACTTCGCGTAACCCCTTGCCGACCATCACCCGATGGCCACGCCTGCCACACGAGTATCATGGCAGTGGTTGCACCTTGGCTGCTGCCATCGCTGTTCTGCTCGGTAAAGGTGAGACTCTGGAAAAGGCTTCCTTAGCCGCCCAGGACTTTACTTGGAAC
>SKHR01000200.1 GCA_007116865.1 Marinospirillum sp.
CGGCTGGCAAGGTTGCGTGTGGTTAAAATGATATCCAACGCTTGATCCGATGGCACATCATTGAGCTGTAGCGTGATGTTGCCCGTCACGTTATCACCCGCGACCAGGTTGAGATCCAAAAAGTCTGCTAGCTGTTGCAACAGCTGGCGAACAGGGATGTCTTGGTAGTTCAGTGTGATGCGCTCGCCGGTGTAGCGGAAGCGACGATTCGGGGTGCTCCCAGTGCGCTGTGCCTGAGGGCTGACCTCTATGATGACCTGCTCGCCATCCTGATAGGTCAGGTAGCTGAAGGCTTGATCGATGGCCATGGAAACCTGAGTATAACCATCCATTTGGTCAAGGCTCAAGCTGCTGACCAGGGTTGCAAAGTCGCTGGTGTCATACAGGTTGACCAGCGATTCATCAATACGGGTTCCAGCAAACCTGAGTGTCAGACCAGATGCTTCTTGCTGAGTTTCCGGTGTGACAGTCTCACGAGCAAAGTCGAGCAGGAGCTGACCGTTGCCCTGAGCGGTTCGCTGAAAGTCGACTCCGGTGATTTGTGCCGCACTGGCAAGCGCGGAATGAGCCAGCAAGGCAGATCCAAAAATCAGGGCAGCAGGCAACAGATGCAAGCTCCGGCGAGAAGTCCTTTGTCTGCTTTTGCCTTGTTGGTTACTGGTTGAACCAGACAGGGGAGTAGTCAATGTCATCATGTGTCTTTCTACCTGGATAGTGTGAGCTGTTGTTCGCGTTCCTGCCAACGGCCACGATTATCTGAGATCAATTCAGTCAGCATAACGGATGTTGCCGTAATTTGCGTGATTCGGCCATGGTTTCGACCAATATAGTCACCCACATGGACTGAAACCACGCGCTGCTCTGGCGTCATCAACAGTGCACGGGCATGATTGCCACGTCGCATGATGCCTCTGAGCGCCAAGCTATCAAGTTCATACCGCTCTAACTCAGAGGGTATGCGATCAAGATCAGGCGCAATGCCTGAGTCTTCAGCATCTCGCTCTGTTTGAACGATCGGCCTGTCTGGTGTAAATGGATCCCTGCGGTGGCTCTGGGTATAGGTCGCCAAAAGAGGTTCGGGAAACTCAGGTAAAGCCTCGATTTGCCGGCCACTGGGCCTTTCACGTAGTTCATTGAGCCGCTGATCCACTTCCTGCAGCCGAGGCTGATCAGCGCAGCCTGTGACTAACAGAGAGGCGGACAGCGCAAGCGCTATCGGTAACAATTTAGCTTCACGCATTACCTTTGCCTCCTTGAAGTTGTCTCTGTCCTGGTTGCAGGCTGTGCCTGGCCATCATAGCGATAGGTACGTGCCTCAATCACAAGATTGAGCTGAGTGTTGCTGCCTTGGCCGCTGGTCGGGCTCAAACGGAAGTTGTGCAGGGTGATGATCCGATCCAGGGCGCTGATACCAGCCAGGAAGTTGGCAATTCTATGGTAGTCGCCACGCACTTGGATTTCGAATGGCAGTTCGGTGTAGAACTCACGCTGCTGCTCGTTACGCAGTGTCATCGATTGCAAATCCAGTCGATACAGCTCGGCAAGCTCGTGAATGTCCTCCAGCAGGCGTGGCACTTCACTTTGAGCAGGTAACTTGGCTAACAAAGCTTCAAAGTTGCCTTCCATGACTACCATTTGCTGACGGTAGGCACTCAGGTTGGCGGCTTGAAAAGATTTCAGGCGATAATCTTCAAACAGTCGCTCTTGTTGCTGGGAAGCGGTATTGAGTCGATCTCGCGCTGAGTCCAGCAGCAGCCAGTTGCTGGCATAGACCACCGCAATAAAGATAGCGAGAAGCAGCAGTATTTTGAGAGCAGTCGGCCATTGTCCGGCATATTGAAGCTCAAGGTCCTCTTTATCGAGGCGCTTGATTGCTCTGAACTGGCTGGCTAGCCAGTGTTTGACGGGCAATAAGAAGGATGCCTTTGGCGCTTTTTGAGTGCGTTTGTTCATTGTGCACCCTCCACTAAAGGCAGCATAAGATCAAAACGGCTGGTGTTGGCTGAGTCTGCTGAACTCAAGCTGCGCAAAATCGGCTCACCAAACCGCGGTTGATCGCTCAGCTGACGCATCCAGGATGACAGTGCCTGGGATGGAGCCGCCCGGCCCTGTAGACTGATTTGGCGGGCATCGCGACGCATTTCAGTCAGGTGGATCCCATCAATCATGCTCAGCGTCAGTTGATCCAGAATCTCAATCGTGAACGGACGCTGCTCACCCAGGCTTTGAATGACCTCGCTGCGTTGCAACAGGGCTTCACGCTTTTCGCGAAGCTGAGTAACTTCTCTGATTTCCTGCTCCAGAATTCTGAGCCGGTCCTGGATCATCTGATTTTCCTGTTCAACCGCAGCCGCAGACTGGGTCGTCGACCACCAGAAGAAGCCGCTGATCACTAACCCGAGTACGACAGTGACCGCTACGGAATGGACAAAACGCTTTTGTCTTTGTTGGCGCCTTTCTTCACGCCATGGGCGTAAGTTGATTCCTTGGCTCATGTCATACCTCGCATTGCCAGGCCACATGCAATCATCATTGCTGGGGCATCCTGTGCCAGAGCAGCGGCTTTAACCTTGTCACTAATGGCCATATTGGAGAAGGGGTTGGCCACTGCGCTTGGAGCGCCAATCTGGTGGTTAGCAAGCTGCTGAAGTCCCTCAATGGCTGAGCTGCCACCGGCCAGGATCAAGTAATCAATTTCATGGTGTGCGGATGAGGAATAAAAAAGCTGCAGCTGACGTTGAATCTGCTGCACGGCGGCTTTTTTGAATGGCTCAAGAATTTCAGAGATGTAGTCTGCTGGCAGGTTGCCACGTTTTTTTGCCAAGCCGGCTTCTTCGCGTGATAACCCATAGTAGCGCTGAATTTCATCGGTCAGCTGTTTGCCACCGAAAATTTGATCGCGGCTGTAGATGATCTTGCCATCTTTGAGCACATCCAAGGTGGTCACGTTGGCACCAATGTCGGCAACCGCAACAATATGGCCGGGATGGTAACCAGGTAGCTGACTGACAATCAGGCGTAGCGCTCTTTCAGTCGCAAAGTTTTCAACGTCAATGACTGAAGGTTTCAAACCTGCATCTAAAAGCAACTGATCCAGTTGATTGGTTGTCTCTTTACGGCAAGCCACCAGAAGGACGGGTTGTGACTCATCATCCGGGTTGACCGGAGGCTGGCGCTCAAAATCAACCGCGACTTCATTGAGTGGATAAGGAATGTGTTGGTCGGCTTCCTGTAAAACCCGAGCCTCCATCTCATCATCATCAAGGTGTCTTGGCAAAACCAGTGTTCGCGTGATCACCACCCCGGTTGGTACGGCAATTGCCGCATTCAGTGTGGAGGGTTTGGTGCGTTCGACCACTCGTTGGATACTGCGGGCAACAGATTTATAGTCCTTGATCCGACGATCACTGACTGCGCCCACTTCAATCGGTGCGACCCCGTAACTGGCGACTTTCATTCCGTTGCCTTGGGGGTGCAGCTCCAAAAGCTTGACGGCCGAAGACGTAATATCCAGCCCGATCAGTGGCTGTTTCTTCGGTCGTAAAAAAGGAAGATCCGGCATCCTAAGCATGGCAGTGCTTTTTCCTTGGCGTTAAATCAGCGCTTGCTGAGGTTTCAGGTTGTCTTCAGGGCGAGTAAAATGAGACCCTGTAAAGCCCAGTTTCTGAAGTTTACACGGCATTTTTATCAGTTAGTAATGATCTGTGCAAATATAATTGCAGATGATGTTGCAAAAAGTAAAACCCTATAAG
>SKHR01000108.1 GCA_007116865.1 Marinospirillum sp.
GTCTTTGAAATCCCGCCTTGAAGTCGGTGCCGACCAGTTGTTGAGTGAAGACTGGTTTTTGCACACCAGTGAAGACATGCCGCGTCTGGGTGGTGCGCACTATGTGTTGCGTTATCAGGCGATTGCCGGGCAGCGGGTGGGTGAACTCAGTTGGCCAGGTGAGCAGTCGTCCAGTCCTCAGCGCTTGATGGGCTGGTCGCCCTATTATCAGGGTGAAGGGCGTCCTTTGTGGCAACTGCTGGAGGCCTGGTTGCGTGAGCAGCCGACTCACTGGCGTATTCCTCAGGTTGAGCGACCGAGTCTGGCCTTTGTGGATGGGCACCCAGGTTGGCATCCCGCCGCTTTGGAACTGGGTGCATGATTCAGCGCGGTGTGTTTTGGTTTGGCTGGGTGCTGGTCGCCGTGGCCGCTGGCTGGCTGACCAGTCGGGTTTTGCTGATGATGGAACCCTTGCCTGAGCCGCAGATCACTCATTCGAGCCCGCCTGCGGTTTTTCACTGGCCGCAAAACCTGAGCCGGGTTTGGGTCGCGCCGCAGCGCAGCGCAACCCCACGCGCAGTGCAGCCCAGTCGTTTGCCAGTGACAGTGATGGGTGCCTTTTTGTCGCCTTTGCCTGGACGCTCCGTGGTGGTGTTGGGTTATCGCTCGCAGCTGTTGACCATGTCAGAAGGGGATGAGCTGGATCAGGGCATTGTGTTGTTAGAGATTCAGGCGGATCAATTGATTTTTGATCATCGCGGTCGTACCGAAGCAGTGCGTTGGCAGTTGGAAGAAAGCACCTTGTCTCCGGCTCAGCGCCTGGACCGGGGAGATGCACCCGCCAGCCAGGCACGCCGGTCGCAGCGCTCAGTTGTGGAGCCGGTCAACCGGTCAACACAACCGGAACCACCCGTGGAAGAGTTTCATCTGGGCACGCGGGCACTGGAAGACACCTTTGGGCCGGAGTTTCGCCGGTCTCTGGTGCAGGACCCCTTGCAACTGATGCGTTATGTGATGGTTGCACCACGCCAGTCAGAGGGACAGCTACAGGGTTATGAGTTACGCCCGGGGCAGGATGCGAGTTTGTTTGAGCGCCTGGGTTTGCAGGCCGGAGATCTGGTGGTTGCGGTGGATGGAGTAGCGGTGACCGACACCGCGGGCATGATGTCACTTCACGGACGTTTAGCGCAGGCTGAGCGCCTGGAGGTGGACATTGTGCGTGATGATCGGCCCTATCGTTTTCGATTAGACATGGAGTAGGCAGTGAAGCGTCTGATTCTGTTCGTTATTTTAAGTCTTTTCTGTGGCTGGGTCAGCGCAGAGGAGCGTTTTTCCGTCAATCTGCGTGATGTCGAATTGACCGAATTTATTGATAGTGTCAGCCGGATTACTGACCGTCAATTTATGATTGATCCCAGGGTGAGAGGGCGGGTCAGCATTCGCAGTCAGCGAGAACTCACGGCAGAAGAAGTGTTTCATGTGCTGCTCACCCAGTTACGGGTCAATGGCTTTGCTGCCGTGCCTCTGGGTGAGGGACAGTATCGTATCGTGCCAGAGCAAACGGCCCGGTTAGAACCCATCCCGGTCGAAGGCACGGAGCCACCCAACACCGATGGCCAGGATCTCATGGCGACCCGTGTGGTGGCTTTAGAAAACTCTGATGCAGCCCAGTTGGTGAATATTCTTACCCCCTTGATGGATCGCCGGATCGGGGTGATCACCCACTATGCGCCCACAAACCTGCTGATTTTAACGGACTGGGGCACGAATCTGGATCGCCTGACTCAATTGGTGCAGCGGATTGATCGAATCAGTAGTGAAGACCTGTCGCTGATCCTGCTGGAACATGCGTCCGCAGCGGATATCCAGCAGCTAGTCTCTCAGTTGATGCGCCGTGAAGGCCGAGCTGGTGCACCGCCTCAGGTATTGGCGGATACTCGTTTAAACCTGTTGCTGGTGAGAGCGGACGCAAGCACCCGGCGTGACATAGAACGCCTGGTTGCGGAACTGGACCAGCCAGTTGAGCGTTCGGCCAATACGCAGGTGTTTTATTTACGTCACGCCAAAGCCAGTGAGCTGGTGTCCCTGTTACAGGGTGTGATCGCAGAGCCGGAAGGCGGCGGTGATACCGCCGGTCAGCGCGCAGTTCGCATCCAGGCGCATGAAGAAACCAATGCCCTGGTTGTTTCCGGCAGCCCGGATCAGTTGCGTGAAATCCGCCTGTTACTGGATCAGTTGGATATACGGCGTGCTCAGGTGCTGGTCGAAGCCATCATTGTTGAAGTATCAGAAAACCGTGCCCGAGACCTGGGAGTACAGTGGTTGTTTGCAGATCGCGGTGCCGGTACCGTGCCTTTGGGCGCGATCAATGTGCCCGGTCAGGCGGGTTCAGGTCTGGCGGGTGTATCCACCGGATTGCTGGGCAATGACAGCAGTGGTGCGTTGGGTGCGCTGGCGGGCCTGGAGGGGATCACCGCCGGGGTTGGACGGATCACCGATTCAGGGGTCAGCTTTGGTCTGCTGCTCAACGCCCTGCAAACAGAAACCGACTTTAATATTCTTTCGACCCCGAGCCTTCTGACCTTGGATAATGCAGAAGCCACGATTCTGGTGGGGCAGGAAGTGCCCTTCATCACTGGCTCAACCGTGGGTGATAATAATACCAATCCCTTCCAGACCATTCAGCGGCGTGAGGTGGGGGTTCGCTTGCAAATCCGCCCCCAAATCAATGATGGTGGGTCGGTCCGCCTGGAAATCGTGCAGGAGGTTTCCAATATTGAGGATGCCACCCGTGCCAGCGACATCATCACCAATAAACGTGAAATCACCACCACGGTGATGGCCGATGACAATGACATCATCGTGCTGGGGGGGCTGATCCGTGAGGATGAGCGGGAAACCTATCGCAAAGTGCCTTTGCTGGGCGATATCCCACTGCTGGGTGCCTTGTTTCGCTCGACCAGTGTGAGCCGTGAAAAGCGTAATCTGATGGTCTTCATCCAGCCGCGTATTTTGCATGACCGGGATTCATTGGCGAGTATCAGCAGTGAGAAGTATCGTTACATGCAGGCTGCGCGCTGGCTGCATAATCAGCATTCCCGCCAGCTGGGTGACTGGGACCCTAATTTGTCCTCCTCCGCACCTAGCCTGGAGATGCTCTTCCCGGCACGCCGGGATGCGCTGCAACCAGCGAGCGAGAGACGCCAGTGAGCTTGGCCTTGATTCCCTATCGCTTTGCCCGGCGCAAAGGCGTACTGGTCAAACCAGAGGAAAATCAGCGTTATCAGCTGATTTGCCACCCTGAGGCCGAAGCGGCGGCGATTCAGGAGGTGGTGCGCAGCTATGGAGAACCGAGCCAACTCAGTCAGGTGTCGGCGAGCGACTTTGATCGCCAATTGGCACAGACCTATGATGCGCAGCGAACCAGCACATCAGAGCTGGTAGAAGGCCTGGAGCAGGTCAATCTGGATAGCTTGATGGAAGCGCTGCCGCGCATTGAAGACCTGCTGGAAACCGAAAATGAAGCGCCCATCATTCGTTTGATCAACGGCCTGTTTTCAGAGGCACTGAAACTGCACGCCTCGGATATCCATATCGAAACCTTTGAGCAGATGTTGCTGGTGCGTTTTCGCGTTGATGGGGTGCTGATGGAAGTTTTGCGGCCACCTCGCAAACTGGCCCCAATGCTGGTGTCGCGGATCAAAGTCATGGCACAGCTGGATATTGCTGAAAAACGCCAGCCTCAGGATGGACGCATCACCGTGCGCACCGCCGGGCGCGAGGTGGATATTCGGGTCTCAACCCTGCCTTCGATTTATGGCGAGCGAGTGGTCATGCGTTTGCTGGATAAAACCGCAGACCTGATGCAGCTGAATGAACTGGGCATGCCCGATAAGGTGCTGACTCGTTATCGTGAGCTGCTGGCACAACCCAACGGTATTTTACTGATCACCGGGCCGACTGGCTCAGGTAAGACCACCACACTTTATGCCAGTCTCAATCATCTGAATGATGCCACCCGCAATATCCTCACGGTTGAAGATCCGGTGGAGTATGCGATCGCCGGTATCGGTCAGACTTCGGTCAACCTCAAAGCCGGTATGACCTTTGCCAAAGGCCTGCGCGCAATTCTACGCCAGGACCCGGATGTGGTGATGCTGGGTGAAATTCGTGATCTGGAAACCGCCAGCATTGCGGTACAGGCCAGTTTGACCGGCCATCTGGTGTTATCGACCTTGCACACCAACTCTGCTTTGGGTGCCATTGCCCGACTCAGAGATATGGGGGTGGAGCCTTTTTTACTGGCTTCCAGTTTGAAAGGTGTGATGGCGCAACGCCTAGTGCGACGTTTGTGTCCTGAGTGCTCGGAACCGCGCAGTCTACGTGATTCTGAACGCGCCCTGCTGGGTGCCTCGGGAGCGCACTTGACGCAGGTGCATCAAGCAAAGGGCTGTCCAGCCTGTCAGCACAGTGGTTATCGGGGGCGGGTCGGCCTGTATGAGTTTGTGCCGGTGGATGCCGAGCTGGCAGAGCAGATTCATGACGGGGTTGCTGAAAGCAAGATTGCCGCCCAGGTTTTCTCTCAATGGCCGGATCTGCTCAGCGCCGGGGTTGAGCGCTTGCAGCGAGGGGAAACCACGCTGGAGGATCTGCTGCGTGTGATCAGGAGCTGATGTGGCCAGTTTTCGCTATCTTGCAGTCAATGCTCAGGGAAAAACCACACGCGGGGTGATTGAATCTGACTCGGCACGTCAGGCACGTCAGGCCTTGCGTGAGCAGGGGCTGTTCCCGCGAGAGGTCAGCGCAGAAGCGGTTGCTGCCGATTCAGGCTCCGCTGCCCGCCCAGCTCGCTGGGCCATGAGTGCGCCGCGTCTGGGACCTGAACAAAAAGCCCTGTTTACCCGGCAGTTGGCCACCCTGGTGCATGCGGGTTTGCCGCTGGAAAGTGCGCTTGAAACCCTGTCACGCCAGGCAGAAACGGCAAAACAGCGCCAATTGATCGCCCTGGTGCGCGCCCGTGTACGCGAAGGCCATAGTCTGGCTGACAGCCTGTCGGCTTACCCGCAAACCTTTGATCGCCTCTATGTGTCTTTGGCGGCCGCTGGCGAAAAAGCCGGATGCCTGGATCAAGTCATGCTGCGCCTGGCGGACTATCTGGAAACCAGTCATCAGCAGCGCCAAAAAGCACGCATGGCGCTGGTGTATCCGCTGATGCTGACTCTGGTGTCGATTGCCATCATCATCGCCTTGATGACCTTTGTGGTGCCGCGCATTGTCAGTCAATTTGAACATGCAGGACAAACGCTGCCTGCGATCACACGGGGCCTGATCTGGGTGAGTGACAGTCTCAGAGACTGGGGAGTGTTGTTAACCGGTGTGGTTGTTTTATTGGCGCTGCTGGTGATTTTTCTGTTGCGTCAGGAAAGCTGGCGTTTGCGTTGGCATCGGCAGATTTTAAATCTGCCCTGGCTGGGGCGTTCGGCACGGGCACTCAATACCGCACGTTTGGCGCGTACCCTCGCCATCCTGAATGCCAGTGGCATTCCGCTGCTGGAGGCTTTGCAGGTGGCACGACGTACCCTGACCAATGACTTTCTGCGTTGCCGAACTCAGCAGGTGGTGGATCAGGTGCGCGAGGGGGTGAGTTTGCATCGGGCACTGGATAAGGTCGGTGTCTTTCCACCCATGATGGTGTACATGGTCGCCAGTGGTGAGGCCAGTGGTGAACTGGATCAAATGCTGATGCGCGTTGCTGATTTGCAGGACAGTGAGTTTCAACAAAAAGTGGATACCGGCTTGTCTTTGTTTGAGCCGGTGATGATTTTATTCATGGGGGGCGTGGTGCTGACCATTGTGTTGGCGATCCTTTTGCCCATCATGCAACTGAACGATGTGTTGAGTTTATAAGGAGGCAGTCAGGTGCAGAAATATCCACTGATTCGGCAAAAGGGTTTCACCCTGCTGGAAGTGATGGTCGTGCTGGTGATCATTGGTCTGTTGATCGCGATCGTGGCCCCCAATGTGCTGGATAACCAGGATCGTGCCATGGTGCAAAAGGCACGGGCCGATCTGGCAAGCCTTGAGCAGGCGCTGGAAATGTATCGCCTGGATAACCACACCTATCCCACCACCGAGCAGGGGCTGGCGGCATTGGTCACCCGCCCAACGGTCGCACCACTTCCATCTAATTATCGGGAGCATGGATATATCCGCCGTTTGCCGACAGATCCTTGGGGCAATGCCTATCAATATCGCTATCCCGGTGAGCGGGGACGAGTGGATGTGTTTTCTCTGGGGGCCAATGGTCGACCCGGTGGTGAGGGCTTGAATGCTGAAATCGGCAACTGGGATCTCTGATCAGGCCAGGGGTTTTACCCTGCTGGAAACCCTGGTGGTGGTGTTCATCGTCGCCCTGCTGGCGTCATTGGTCGGCTTGTCTTTAGGGCGCAATGATCAGCAGCAGGTGGATCGCGAAGCCCGGCGACTGTTGGAGGATTTTACCCATGCACGGGATCTGGCCCTGAATCAGCATCGTTTGGTGCGCTGGCAGGCCGATGAGGCGGGTTATGTGTTTGCACAGCGTGACAGCCTGGGGCGCTGGCAGGACTTTGAAACGCGCGCTCTGCCCAAGCGCGAGTGGCGGGGCGCAGTGCAGTTAAGCCCAAATGCAGCGCTTCAGGATGCTACTAACAAGGAGTGGCAGGTGGTTTTTTTTCCTTCCGGCGAGGTCACGCCAGGCACCCTGGTTTTGCAGGGGGAGGATGCCCAGCGCCACATCCGGATCACCAGTCGCGGGTTTGAACTTCTGGAGTCCAGCGATGCACCCTAAGCGGGGTTTGCCACCCTTTGCGCAGGCGGGGATGACCCTCATTGAGGTGTTGGTGGCTCTGGTGATTCTGGCGACCCTGGCGGTGGTGTCTCAAGAGGTCATCAGTCGCAGTGTCACCGTGCGTCTGGCGGTCGAGGAGCAGGCGCTGGCGCAGTTATGTGCGGATAATCTGCTGGTTCAATATCACCTGTCGAGCGAGTGGCCGGGGGTGGGATCACAAACCGGGGACATGACGCAAGGACGCATGACCTGCTACTGGCGTGCGGATGTGCAGGCCACTCCGTTACCGGCGATGCGCCGGGTTGATATCGGCATCTATGCGACCTCTGAACGTCGTCATCGTTTGGCCCGGGTGTCCGGTTTTATTGGAGAACCCAGCCCATGAGTCGGTCGATGCCCCGGCGTCAGCAGGGTTTTACGCTGCTGGAAATCCTGGTGGTGCTGGGTATTTTGGCGGCCTTGACTCTGGCGTTGACCCTGTTGGTGACTCAAGTGCTGGATGCCCGGCGACAGTTACAGAGTGCGCGCTCACAGGGCCCTGAACCCCTGGTGGATTTTTTGCAGCGCCTGGATCGTCAATTATCTCAGTTGGTGGTGCGCAGGCCTCACGAACGAGGTCAGCCGGTCGGCAATGGTTTTTGGCTGCAGCGTGGCGGTGAGTCGACCTTGATCTGGGTGGCTGCCGGGCAGTGGTCCTTGCCCTGGGGAGATCATGTTTCCCGCCTGAAAACCTGGCGACTGGACTGGGATGCAGGCCAAGAAACCCTCACTCTGGCCTCTTCCGGTTGGCTGGATGCTGCTGGTGAAGTGGACTGGGTGGTGGTGGATCAGCTCACTGAGGTGAGCCAGGTGAACTGGGCATTTTGGGCGCAGGGGGGCTGGCAGCCGGTATGGAACGATCCAGGACTCCCGGCGGGGTTGCGTTTGGAGCTGGTCTGGCAGAATGAGACTTATGAACGCTGGATACTGCTGCCTGAGGTGGCACCATGAGAGCCTCACAGCAGGGTGTCGCTCTTTTGGCGGTGCTGTTGATCCTGGCCGTGATCACGGTGGCTTTGGTGCAGATGCAGCAGGCGGCCTGGCAGGATTTGGCACGTCAGGAGGTTCGACAACTTCAGCAGCAGGGCGCGGCTTATCGCCTGGGAGTTGAAACCCTCGCGCGCCAAGTGCTGACGGATGGAAGAATTCGTGAACAGCCCCGCTTCTGGGCCACTTTACGTGGCGAGCCGGTGGCCTATCCGGTGGATGAAGGCGTTTTAAGCCTGCGCCTGGTGGATTTGCGCACCTGTTTTAACTTGAATCAGCTCAGTCGGTTTGAGGGAACAGAAGCCAGCCTGCAGCATCCCGGACTTTTGAGCTGGCGTTTGCTCATTCACCACTATGAAAACGAAGATCTTTGGCTGGAGGATCTGAGTCTGGGGGCTTTTTTGGATCAGGCGCGTGACTGGGTGGATGAGGATCAGGATGTGTTGCCGCAAGGGGCAGAAACACCTCAGTACCTGGCGCAAAATCCACCTCGCTTGGCCGCGAATCAGGCGTTTGCTGATCTTTCTGAGGTCAACTGGCTGCTGCCTCTGAACCGGGATCGCTTCAGAGACTTGCCACCGGGGTTGTGTGTGTTGCCGGATCAACGTTTGCGCTTGAATGTGAACACCCTTGCCCCGGCCCAGTGGCCTTTGCTCTGGGCGCTGTTGGAAGGCCAGGTCGATGCTCTGGATTTACAGGCCTGGTTGGAGGCTCGACCTGAGGTGGGTTACGATGATCTGGACAGCTTCTGGTCAGATTTGAGCGAGGTGGGGCAGATTCCCGATGACGCCGCCTGGCAAGCCCGGATCAGCCAGCGCCTGATGCTGGTCAGTGATTACTATCGAATTGAAATGGCCATGCAATTGGGTGGGCGTGACTGGATTTTTGAAAGCGATCTTTATTTGGGCGCGGATGCATCGACCCGCATTTATGCGCGCAGAGTGGGGCCAGTTGACGGGCGAGTCAACTGGATAGATCAGGTCAATCGTGAAGAGGAAGGGTTGGATGTCCTTGAGTTTTAAAACACCTCAAGCCGCTGCTCAGTTATGGGTGAGGCTGGCGCGTGACCCGCAGGCAGATGAGGCTTGGTGGTTATTTGCCGATCAACCTGCGCAGGCGGTTGACTTGACGGAACTGGCTCAGCAGTCGGCTGTACCGGCTCGTGTATTGCTGGATGGCCAGGCAGTGCGCCTGGATCGGATCACGCTGCCACCGGGTGTACGTGCGGATGAGGCGGCACTCTTGCTTGAGGATGAGCTGGCTCAGCCCGTCGAAGACTGTGAGGTCTGCTTGCTGACAAAACATCAGCGAGAAATCACCTGTGCCACGCTGGATAAACACCTGGCCAGTGAATGGAAAAGTCGTGCTCAGCACTATGGTTTAAATGTCCAGGCCTGGTTACCTGAAAACTGGTTGCTGGAGGCTTTAGACACCGAGTTTTTCCCTTTGCAAAGCCCTTGGGCGGTATGGCAGAAACCAGACTCGGCCCTGCCTACGGGGTTGCCTCTGGCTTGGGCACCCGCTGATCCGGTGCAACAGCCAAATCACTGGATTGAGTTTCTGGCACAGACGCCCAGAGCCAACCAAAGGGGGCTGTGGACTGCCTCGCTGGGCACCCATTTGAAACAGCAATGGGCTCGCACGCAAGGCTTATTTTCTGTGCGGACAAAACCCCTGTTGCCACTAGGGCTTGCCCTGGTGCTGGTTTTGCTTGGCTGGATGTTATCCCCCACGGCTGAAAACGTAGAACAGCGCCTGGCTGCACGCTTCGCTCAGCAGATGGGAGAATCTCAGCCAATGCATGATCCTGTGGCTCAGGTGCGCGCTCGACAAGCTGCATTGGCGCAGCATTTAGCCTGGCAGGCTGAGCAGTTGGCGCAGTGGCAGACAGTTGAACAGCTGATGCGACGCCACCCCCACTGGCAGCTCACGCGTTTAGTCATTGATGACAGCGGCGTTGTGGTCAGCCTGCAGGGGGTGACCGAGGCGGAGCAGTCCCGATTGGCAGAATTGTCCGGGCAGTGGCGTTTTGAAGATAATCTGGCTCATGGAGAGATGCGCTGATGTTCCAGTCATTGCAAGCCGCTTTTCAGTCCCTCCAACCCAGTGAACAGCGTTTGCTGCGTTGGGCCTTGCCCTTGATCCTGTTGATGCTGCTGGTTTTATGGAAGCCCTGGCAAAAGTCTGAAGAGGATGACTGGCTGATCCTTGAGCCGAGTTTAAGCCCTGCTGAGCAGTTGGCGATTCTGCAATCGGCTCAGTTAACCCCTGTCTCGGCGGTCGATCCGGCGGTTTGGCAGGAACAGGCATTGAGTCATGGACTGCGCCGGGTGCGTTTGCAGCCTGAAGGTGAACAGTGGTTGATGCAAGCCGAAGCGCCGAATCCGGACGGGTTGGAAGCCTTTGCACGCTGGGCAGCAAACCAGGGCTGGTATTGGCAGTCTATAGAATTCAGTGGTCAGCCAATGCAGCTGCGCATCCTGTGGGTGTCGCGATGAGAAGGCTGGGCCTGGCTGTGAAAGCCCTGCTGCTGGGGCTGGTGTTCAGTGGGATTTTTCTTTACACGCTGCTGGTCACCCTGCCGGTTTCCTGGTGGGTGTGGAGTGCGCAGGAGGGGCGTTTGGCCCAATGGCTACCCAGTGAGTGGCAGCCGGGTTTGCAAGTGGTGCCCTGGCAGCGCCTGGAAGGTCATCTATTGAAAGGGCGCTTGCAGCCGGGCATCACTCAAGGGGTGGCACATGAATCCGTTGAATGGCAGGTGTTCTGGTCTGTTTGGCGCCCCGGCTTGCGTTTGCATCTGGGTGAAACTGAGGCCGCCTGGTCTTTGGCACTGCGTCCAACTTTTAGCGGGCTGGATGTTGAAATGCAGGCGGGTGCGCTGTCTTTGTTGCCCCTGGAAGCCTGGTCCCTGAGTCTGAGCGGTGAGCTGACGGGACGTTTACACGCTCGATTGCAGCGACAAGCCGGAGACTGGCAGTGTCGCCAGATGAGTGGAGCGTGGCAGGGATCGGTTCAGTTGGAAGCCCCCTTGTCTTTACACCTGGGAGATCTGGATCTGCAACCTGCTTGTGAAGCAGAAGAACTCTTCGCACAGCTACGCATCCAGGCAAGCCGCCAGCATGATCTGGCACTGAGTTTTTCCTTGAACCCACAGGGCTGGACATTTGAGGGTCAAGCTCAGGTGAGCGATGAAGCGCCTTTGCTGGCCTGGCTGCAAATGGCGCAGTGGCGTGATCGTGGTGCTCTGGAAGGTGGTGAGCTGGTGCCGGGGCGGCGATTGAGCGCAAACAATCGTGGACCACTGAGTTTTTAAGCCGTTGCGGATCACAGCGACCTCCTGGCGACGAAAAGTCCAATGGCTGATTTTGAGGCTTTTGGGCCTGAGTCTGCTGCTGTTCGCAATCAAGCAGCCTAGTCATGAAGGAGATTGGCGGGTTGGGCATCAGCAGTTGGCGCAGATCCATTTGGATGGCGATTGGGTACACTTCAACAATCTGCGTGATTTCCGCTATATCTCCGCGACAGAGGTGGCTGAAGATCAGTGGTCGCAAGCCAGTTATCCGCTTTCTGAGCTACGCCGTGTCTGGTTTGGGGTGTCACACTTTTCTTCCCTGGGATTGGCTCACACTTTATTGAGCTTTGAGTTTGGTGAAGAGGATTTTGTGGTGGTGTCGATTGAGGCGCGCATGCAGGCAGGGCAGAGTTACAGCCTGCTGGGTGGGTTTATGCGTCAGTTTTCCAAGATCCACGTCTGGGGAACGGAGGCCGATCTTATTGGCTTGAGAAGTCATTGGCGCGGTGAGCGGCTGCTGCTGTATCCGTTGGAACTGGATGCCGTGCAGCGACGTCATGTGCTGTTGGGATTGATTGAGGATTCCCAGGTGTTATTGCAGCGCCCGGCCTTTTACCACACCCTGCTGGATAACTGTACGACCGGGCTTTTGCGTCATGACCCGGGCTATCGTGTCTGGCAGGGATTGCTTGATTATCGGATTTTATTGCCAGGGCATGCCGATGCGTTTGCCCAGGCCCGAGGCTGGCTGGACCCCAACCGATCCTTGTCAAGCTGGCGTTTGGATGCCCAGGTGGATGCTTCGATTTCAGCGGATGCGCCAGATTTCTCCCGACGCATCCGTGAGCGGATCACACATTAAAGCGGTAATGCATGACATCGCCATCCTTGATGACGTACTCCTTGCCTTCTAAGCGCCATTTGCCTGCTTCCTTGGCCCCTTGTTCACCCTGGCAGGTGACAAAGTCTTCGTAGCTGATCACCTCGGCCCGGATAAAGCCTTTTTGAAAGTCGGTATGAATCACTCCGGCACCTTCTGGGGCGGTCGCGCCTTTTTTTACCGTCCAGGCACGCACTTCTTTTACCCCGGCGGTGAAGTAGGTTTGCAGGCCCAATAGTTCATAACCGGCCCGGATCACCCGGTTCAACCCCGGTTCTTCCAGCCCCATGGTTTCTAAAAACATGGCTTTTTCTTCTGGATCATCCAGTTCAGCAATTTCCGCTTCTATTTTGTTGCAAACCGGAACCACCAGGGCTTTTTCGCTGGCCGCGATCTCGTTGACGATGTCAAGATAAGGGTTGTTTTCAAAACCCTCTTCGCTAACATTGGCAATGTACATGGTGGGTTTGAGTGTTAGGAAGCCGTAGCTCTTGACCAGGCGTTTTTCGTCTTCACTCAACCCCAGGCTGCGCAGCGGCAAACCTTCGGCCAGGTGGGGCTGCATCTTTTCCAGCAGGGCTTTTTGAGCCACGGCTTCCTTGTCTCCACCCTTGGCTAAACGCACCAGTTTTTGAATGCCTTTTTCAACTGAATCCAGGTCGGCAAGCGCCAGTTCGAGATTGATGGTTTCTATGTCTGCGCGAGGATCAACCTGGTTGGCAACATGGATGACATTGTCGTCCTCAAAGCAGCGCACTACATGAGCAATGGCCTGGGTTTCACGAATATTGGCGAGGAATTTATTGCCCAGACCTTCCCCTTTGGAGGCACCGGCGACCAGGCCAGCGATATCCACAAACTCCATGGTGGTCGGCAGGACTTTTTCCGGTTTGACGATGGCGGCCAGCACATCCAGTCGTGCATCAGGCATGGGCACGATGCCGGTATTGGGTTCAATCGTACAAAAGGGGAAGTTTTCAGCATCAATGCCGGACTGAGTCAGGGCATTGAAAAGAGTAGACTTGCCTACGTTGGGGAGGCCGACAATACCGCAATTGAATCCCATAATTTTTTCCTGTTAATCAATCAGTGAACTCGCTTTAAAAGCGTGTAGTCGATTTTGTGCCTGAGCCAGGCGTCCATCGAGCAGGTCTTTCAGGCTGTTCAGGCTGGCATCAATGGCACTGCGAATCGCCAGCTCTTCAGTTGCCGGCGCCCGACTCAATACATAGTGGCTGACTTCTCTGGCCTGACCGGGATGGCCGATGCCTAAACGCAGGCGGTAGAAATCTTTTTGGTTGCCCAGTGCGCTGATTGTATCGCGCAGTCCGTTATGACCACCATGACCGCCGCCTTGTTTGATCCGGGCGACACCAGGCGGCAGATCCAGCTCATCATGTGCGA
>SKHR01000024.1 GCA_007116865.1 Marinospirillum sp.
AACAGCAGGTTGCCACGGGCCTGAGGTCGCTCAGCCACCAGCCAAAGCCCAAAAAAAACCTCATCCTCTGCGGTGGTCAGTTCCAGCACCTGATCGCTTGGCAGGCTTTGCACCAGCGCCTGCCAGGCCAGCGCTTCTTGATTTGGCAGCGGGCGTTCCGTCGCAGGCGCTGCCGCGACAAAAAAACACAACCCAAGCGCTAATCCCAGTAATCTCACGTGCTTATCACCCTGCTGAATGATCCTTCAGTATAAACAGCCCTGGCAGCTGCGCCAAGCGGCTGCAAATTGGTGATGAATCCCCTAGAATGTCACCTTGATGATTTCAACATGAGGTGGGTCGATGTCAAACAACAACAAGAAATATCTGATTGCGCCATCCATTTTATCTGCTGACTTCGCTCGTCTTGGCGAAGAGGTGGAAAAGGTACTGGCTTCTGGCACCGACTGGGTGCACTTCGATGTGATGGACAACCATTATGTGCCCAACCTGACCATCGGTCCGATGGTTTGTGCCGCACTGCGAAAATATGGTGTGACCGCCCCCATCGATGTGCATCTGATGGTCAAGCCCGTTGACCGGCTCGTGGGTGATTTTATTGAGGCCGGTGCAACCAACATCACTTTTCACCCGGAAGCTTCAGAGCATCCTGATCGCACCCTGCAAGCCATCCGCGCGGGCGGCTGCCAGGCGGGCCTGGTTTTCAATCCCGCGACCCCGCTGAACTGGATGGATCACGTGATGGATAAGCTGGATCTGGTGTTACTGATGAGCGTGAACCCTGGGTTTGGTGGACAAAAATTCATCCCTCAAACCCTGAACAAACTGCGCGAAGCACGTCAGAAAATTGAAGCCAGCGGACGGAACATTCGCTTGCAGGTCGATGGTGGGGTGGGTGTACACAACCTGGCCGAGATTGCTGAGGCCGGGGCGGATACCTTTGTGGCTGGCTCGGCCATTTTTGGAGCGGCCCAAGCCACGGACCCGCATCGTTATGATTCCATTGTCAAAGCCATGCGCGAACAGCTCGCGCCTTTTGAAAAGTAAACTGAAATGACACCTGAAACCTTTGCCCAGCTCAGCGCGCAAGGCTACAACCGTATTCCGGTTGCGCGTGAAGTCCTGGCTGATTTGGATACCCCGCTATCCACCTATGTCAAACTCGCCAAGCAGCCCTACAGCTACTTGTTAGAGTCGGTTCAAGGCGGCGAGAAGTGGGGGCGTTACTCCATCATCGGCCTGCCCTGTCAGGAGCGACTGGAGGTGCAGGGTTATCAGTTGCAACACTGGCGCGGTGACCAACTGCTGCATGAAAAAACCGTAGCCGACCCTTTGCAGGCCATCGCCGCGTTTCAGAAAGGGTATAAGGTGGCTCCCTTGGCCGGTTTGCCGCTCTTTACTGGTGGACTGGTGGGTTACTTTGGCCATGAAACCATTCGTTATATCGAGCCACGCTTAAAGGACTCTGGTGCCCATCAGGCCGATCCGCTGCAAGTGCCGGATATCCTGTTGCTGATTTCCGAAGAAGTGGTGGTTTTTGATAATCTGTCTGGCAAGCTTTATCTGATCACTCATGCCAATCCAGCCGTTCCTGATGCACTGCTCAAAGCACAGGAGCGCTTGCAGTCACTGGAAATTCAACTGCGCACGGCCACCTGCCACTCCATCAGCCCTGGTACAGGCCGTCAGGCCGTCAAAGAAAGCGACTTTAAATCCGGCCTGTCCCAGCAGGGTTTCATGCAGGCGGTTGATCAGATCAAAGAGTATATTCTGGCTGGCGATATCATGCAGTGTGTATTGTCACAGCGTATGAGCCTACCTTTTTCGGCTCAGCCGCTGGATTTATACCGTGCTCTGCGCTGCCTGAACCCCTCTCCCTATATGTTCCACCTGGATTTAAATGGCTTTCATGTAGTGGGTTCATCACCGGAAATTCTGGCACGCCTGGAAGACGGTGAAGTCACCGTACGCCCGATTGCCGGAACCCGTAAACGCGGACAGACACCGGCAGAGGATCAGGCGCTGGAGCAAGAGCTTCTGGCCGACCCCAAAGAACGAGCCGAGCATCTGATGCTGATCGATCTGGGGCGCAATGATATCGGGCGTATCGCTCAAACCGGCAGCGTGGAGGTGACTGACTCCATGTGTGTGGAGCGCTACTCCCACGTGATGCACATCGTCTCGAATGTGACCGGACGTTTAAAACCCCGGCTCAATGCCATTGATGTGCTGCGTGCCACCTTTCCGGCAGGCACCCTGTCCGGGGCTCCGAAAATTCGGGCCTTGGAAATTCTGGATGAGCTGGAGCCCGTCAAACGCGGTGTTTATGGCGGCGCAGTCGGCTATTTAGGCTGGCAGGGCAATATGGACACGGCGATCGCGATACGTACCGCCGTGATCAAAGAAGGAGAACTCCACATTCAGGCCGGAGCCGGTGTGGTGGCTGACTCCATCCCGCAGATGGAGTGGGAGGAAACCCTGAACAAAGGCCGCGCGGTATTCCGGGCGGTTGCCATGGCGGAACAGGGGCTGGACAATCTCGATCAGAATCAGTAATCCAGACGCCAGAACAGATCCAGCGAACTCTCCAATGAGCTGACCGCCTCAAGATAAATGCGGCGAGTCAGCTCGTAACGCACGGCCAGGCGCGAAATTTCATCATACAAACCCACCCCGTAGCGCACACTCAAGCGGCGATTCAAATATCCCGCCGCGACCAGGCTGGCATCACTGCCATCTCCTTCAGTGATCAATTGGAAATCCTGTACCCCAAAGGCTTCCCCTAAACGCTGGGTGTAGCTCGACACCCCCCGCAATCCCAAGGAAAGTGCCAGAGTGTTCAGGGCATTTTCATCCGACTCGGTTTGTAGTGGCCGCCCCAGGAGCAGCCAGGACAATGCCTGTTCGTTGGACATGGCCGGCTCAGAAAAAATTTCGGTTTCTGGCTGATCCGCCCGCCCGGTCACCCGAATCCCGACCAGCACGTCTTCGACTTCGCGAACCGCCTCAAAATCCAGGAAGGGCAGCTCAATAGGGCCGGTAAAAGTCAGGCGCGCACGGCGCAGACGCAAATCCTGCCCCCAGGACTGGTAAATACCATCGACTAAAAGTACTTCCCCACGCGTGTCCATGGCATTGCCGATCCTCAGGCGGCCTTGCACACCGGCTTCTAACCCAAAGGCATCCAGTTGCAAATCCTGAGTCCCCAGGATCAGTTCCACATCCATATGAATCTGGCTGACCGCTGGACTGGACACTTCACGTCCTTCAACCCACACATCATCAGAACGTTTGACGGCTACCTGGGGCAGCTCTCTGACGCGAATCCGCCCACGCGGAACCTCCACCTGCCCCCCCAGTGACATGACTTGATTCTGCCAGCGTAACTGAAGCTGAGGATGGACCTCCAGCCGCGCCCAGGGCTCCACCCGCACATCCAGCTGTTCTGCACTGAGATTCAGGGTCATCGTCAGATCTGGCCAGCTCACCTCCCCCTGCAAACGCCCCTGACCACGCTGACCACTCCGGAAATGGCCATCAAGCTGGGCATTTTGACCCTGAAACAGCAGCATCAAATCAACCGATTCAAGACCAGCGGGCCAGTCCAGATCACTCGCCAGACCATCGGTCAGATGCAGTGACCCTTCAATCAGTGGTTGCTGGAGGTGACCGCT
>SKHR01000214.1 GCA_007116865.1 Marinospirillum sp.
AGCGAAACACCGCAGGCTGTTTTTAGCGTGCCTCTGGTGCGGGCGCGCCCGAACTTTAATGAACCGCATAATGATGAACATGAGATCCGTTGTGCGGTTGAGCATATCACCCAAAAACGGGTCAGAGCGCGCTTGAGCGAGTCGATTGAAATTGCGCCCCTGCCTCTGAGCCTGCAGCAGCTGTTACGTCTGAGCAGCCGTGATGATGTGAGCAGTCGCGAACTGGCCGGGGTGATTGAAATGGACCCCAGTCTGGCGTCACAGGTCATCAGTTGGGCGAACTCGCCTTATTACGGTGCGCCGGGACGGGTGCAGTCGATCGAAGATGCAGTGTTGCGGGTTTTGGGTTTTGATCTGACCATGAATCTTGCGCTGGGTTTGGGCATGTCGCGCCACCTGGCGTTGCCCAAGGATGGTGTCCACGGGCATCGCTCCTTCTGGCGTGATGCGCTGATGCACGCGCTGCTGGTTGAGCGTCTGGTTCGCACCCTGCCCGCCTCTTTGCGTCCGCACCAGGGCACCGCCTATCTGGCGGGTTTGTTATATAACTTTGGTTATCTGGTTCTGGCGGAGGTTTTTCCACCGCACTTTTCACTCTATTGCCGCAATCAGGAAGCCAACCCGCATGCGCCGCCAATGTATGTCGAGCGCTTTTTGTTCGGGATCACCCGTGAGCAGATTGCCAGTTATCTGTTCACTACCTGGGGATTGCCTCAGCCCCTGTGTGTGGCAATACGCCAGCAGTTCAACCCGCATTACAGCGGCCCGCATCATGTCTATGCCAACCTGCTGTATCTGGCCACGGCTTACCGCCACCCTCAACAGGCTGAGCAGTTAAAACGTGTCCCGGAGGCGGTTTTCTCGCGCCTGGGCATCAGTCGAGAAGCCGGACTGGAAGCCTGGCAGGCACTCAACGAGCAGTCCCAGGATCGTATCGAAGACCTGATCCGTTTGCTTGAAACCGGTCGCTGAGGCAGCCGTGCGCCAACTCAGTCTGCTCAGTTGTCGTCGTTTCGGGCCTTTTTTTGTGACCCAGGCCCTGGGCGCCATGAACGACAATGTGTTTCGCTTTGCGCTGATGTTTCTGCTGACTTTTGGCGTGGCGCAAGCAAAAGGCTGGGACATTCATCTGCTGATGAACCTGGCCGCTGGTTTGTTCATCCTGCCATTTTTTCTTTTTTCCAGCCTGGGTGGACAGCTTGCAGACCGTTTTGATAAAGCGATTTTTATCCGCTGGATCAAGGGGCTTGAGCTGCTGATCATGCTGGCCGCCCTGCTGGGTTTTTGGATGCAATGGTGGTCTTTTTTAGTTGCGCTGGTGTTTGTGATGGGGCTGCAATCGGCCCTGTTTGGCCCAGTGAAATACGCATTGCTGCCGCAACAGCTTTCCAGAGATGAACTGGTTTTTGGCAATGCGCTGGTCGGCATGGGCACCTTTGTGGCGATTTTGCTTGGCACCCTGGCCGGTGGATTGATGGCAGGGTGGGCAGAAGCGGCTGTCTATCGTATCGGTCTGGTGTGTGTGGGTTTGTCACTACTGGGTTTGCTGGCCAGCCTGCTGATCCCTCGCGGCGCGGTGGCTGATCCGGATCTGCGTTTGAACCTGAATCTTTTCAGTCAAATCGCTGAGTCGATGCGTTTGGCGCGACGTCACCGAGGAATCTGGGTCGCGATGCTGGCGGTGAGCTGGTTCTGGTTCATGGGCTCTGGCTATTTGACTCAATTCCCGACCTTTGCCCGTCATGTGGTTTATGCCAATGAGACGGTGGCCACCTTACTGCTGGCGCTGTTTACCCTGGGTGTCGGTGCGGGTGCCCTGCTGGCGGGTTACTGGTCGCGCGGACGGATTGAGCTGGGTCTGGTGCCCCTGGGTGCGTTGGGCATGGCGATTTTTTCCAGCGCCTTTTTTTATCAGGGCCATCATTTTCCCCCTTTGGCAGAGGGGGATTCGCTCAGAAGTGGCGCTGAGTTTGTTGCAGCCGGCGGTGTCGGCCTGTGTCTGACCCTGATGCTGGCGGGCATGAGTGGCGGGGGGTTCATCGTGCCCCTGTATAGCTATGTGCAGCGTAAAGCGCCGGGGCGATCAAGGGCGCGAGTGATTGCCGCCATGAATATTTTGAATGCGCTGGCGATGGTGGTCAGCGCTCTGACCGGTTTGCTGCTGCTGAGTCTGTTGACGCTAAGCTTGCCGTTGTTTTATCTGGTGTATGGGCTGACCGCCCTGGTTGTGTTTGTTGCCTCACTCTTTTGGGTCAGAGATGCGCTGCTGCGTTTTGTGGTGTATTTGATTTCTCATACCCTGTATCGCGTTCGCCACCAGGGGTTGGAACAGGTGCCGGAACGGGGTGCTGCGCTGGTGGTGGCCAACCATGTGTCCTATATGGATGCCTTGCTGCTGGCCGGTGCGTGTCATCGTCCGCTGCGTTTTGTGATCGACCGGGATATTCATGATTTGCCACTGCTCAATCAGGTGTTGCAGTGGTGTGGTACCGTGCCTTTGAGTTCAGAAAAGGTCGATCGCAATGACTTGAACCAGGCGTTTGCCAAGGTTGGTGAAGCGCTGGCCCGTGGCGAGCTGGTGTTTGTGTTTCCTGAGGGGCGCCTGACCCGCGACGGGGAGATCCAGCCGTTTAAACGCGGGATTGAACGTCTGGTGGCGCGTTATCCAGTGCCGGTCATTCCGATGGCCTTGTCGGGTCTGTGGGGGTCGTGGTTTTCGCGTCAGGGCGGGCGAGCCTTTTTGAAGTGGCCCAGACGTTTCTGGTCACCTGTCGATATCCGGGTGGGTGCGCCCATTGCCCCGGATGCCGTCAGTGCAGCGGATTTACAGGCCAGGGTGGCAGCACTGCGGGGGCCGGTGCCCTGATCAGTCAATACTATGGGGGCAAAAGAGACGGTTGACTTGGCAAATGCCTGCTGACTGTTTATAGTCTGAACCAGATCCTTTATCTGATGACCCCTAGTCTGTATGGCCTGAAAATGAGTGATGTGTGTGTAATCCAGTCAACTGTTTATGCCGGTGGTGATCCAGCCATGCCGGCGACTGTTTTTTCATCTCTGACTTCGCGCCGCCTGCTCCTTAGTCAGCTGCTTCTTGCAGCCTGAACACCGTCCCGGGTCGTTTGACCCCGCTGGTCACCCAGCAACTGATCGCCCAGTTTATTATTAAGAAAACAGTTTTCGCTGCCGTCTCAGGCAGTCTGTGAGGAGAATTTCATGAGCAAAGAAAAGTTGGTCATTTTTGATACCACCTTGCGTGACGGTGAGCAGAGCCCCGGCGCTTCGATGACCAAAGAAGAAAAAGTACGCATTGCCAAGATGCTGGAAAAAATGCAGGTGGACGTGATCGAGGCAGGTTTTGCCATTGCCAGTGAAGGGGATTTTGAGGCGGTCAAAGCGGTTGCCGAAGCGGTGAAAACCTCTCGCGTTTGTTCGCTGTCGCGGGCGATGGAAGCCGATATCAACCGTGCGGCTGAGGCACTCAAACCCGCTGCGGCTGGTCGTATTCATACCTTTATTGCCACCAGCCCGATTCATATGCAGTACAAGTTGCAGATGTCACCGGATCAGGTGGTTGAGCAGGCGGTTAAAGCCGTTCGTCATGCTCGTAATCTGGTGGATGATGTGGAGTTCTC
>SKHR01000185.1 GCA_007116865.1 Marinospirillum sp.
CCGGCCCAGGCTGACCCGCCTGGGAGGTGGTAAAGTAAACCGCTTCGATCTGGTCAAAATCTTTTTCTTCCTGCATCCGCTGCATCAGTACCGAGCCGACCATTCCACGCCAGCCCACTAACCCCACACGTAATTGACTCATAATACTCCGTCTTTCTTAAAGAGAATTCAGCGCATTGACCACCGCATCACCCATTTCTGCCGTGCCCACCCGGGTCATGCCTGCTGACAGAATGTCCGCAGTGCGCAGACCTTGATCCAGCACCTGACTGACAGCCTGTTCAATGCGAGCGGCCATTTCAGCCTGCCCAAAAGAATAACGCAACATCATGGCGACTGACAAAATTGTTGCCAAGGGATTGGCCACACCCAGCCCAGCAATATCCGGCGCTGAACCGTGGCAGGGCTCATACATGCCCTTGGCATTTTCATCCAGTGAGGCTGAAGGCAGCATACCGATCGAACCGGTCAGCATCGCCGCTTCGTCCGAGAGAATGTCGCCAAACATATTGCCGGTCACGATCACATCAAACTGCTTGGGCGCACGCACCAGCTGCATCGCCGCGTTATCAACATACATGTGCGACAACTCAACATCCGGGTAATCCTTGGCGACTTCCTCCATCACATCTCGCCACAGCATGGTGACTTCCAGCACATTCGCCTTGTCGACCGAACACACACGTTTGTTACGTTTGCGAGCCAGCTCAAAGGCCACCTTGCCGATGCGACGGATTTCGCTCTCCGAATACACATAGGTATTAAAGCCCTGCTTTTCACCGCCATTGATTTCACGAATACCGCGCGGCTGGCCAAAGTAGATACCGCCGGTCAACTCACGCACGATCATGATATCCAAACCAGACACCACCTCAGGCTTCAGGCTGGAGGCATCTGCCAACTGCGGATACAAAATGGCTGGACGCAGATTACCAAACAGGTTCAGCTCCTTGCGAATCCCCAGCAGGCCACGTTCTGGGCGTTTTGAAATATCGGGGATCTTGTCCCACTTGGGGCCACCGACCGCGCCCAGCAAAATAGCATCTGCCGCCTTGGCTTTAGTCAGGGTTTCCGGTGGCAGTGGCTCACCGACGGCATCGTAACCAGCCCCACCAACCAGCCCTTCTTCCCAACTGAGATCCAGATTGAAACGATCGCGACAGACCTCAAGCACCTTGACGGCCTCTGCGGTGATTTCAGGGCCGATACCATCCCCTGGTAAAACCAGAATTTTTTTAGTCATGATCAAGTTCCTACCTTTACAGTAAAATTAAGCAAAAATCCAAGGCGTCTGCTGTGCTTGACGCACCTCATAGTCTTTGATTGCCTGCGCATCCTGAAGCGTGATGCCGATATCGTCCAAGCCATTGATCAGGCAGTGTTTGCGAAAAGGATCCATCTCAAAAGACAGCACCTCACCGCTGGGCGTGGTCACCTTTTGGGCGGGCAAATCAATCAGCAAACGATAACCTTCACTCGCCGCCACTTCGGCAAACAGGCGATCCAGCACCGCCTCATCCAACTGAATCAATAACAAGCCGTTTTTGGGCGCATTGTTGAAAAAGATATCAGCAAAACTGGGTGCGATCACCGCCCGAAAGCCGAAATCGACCAGCGCCCAAGGCGCATGTTCACGCGAAGAACCACAGCCAAAGTTCTGCCGAGCCAATAAGACTTCTGCACCCTGATAACGTGGTTGATTCAGTACAAAATCCGGGTTCAATGGGCGCTGACTGGCATCCTGCCCGGGATAACCTTCATCCAGATAACGCAATTCATCAAACAAATTCGGGCCAAACCCCGTGCGCTTGATGGACTTTAAAAACTGCTTGGGAATGATCAGGTCGGTGTCCACATTGGCTCGATCCAAAGGCGCAACCAGACCATTTAACTGAGTAAACTTTTGCATAAGGCTCAACTCCTGCTTGAGGGTAACAAAGCGACTCACCGAGCCGCTGGCCTGTCAGTGATCAGAACTGGCGAACATCAATAAAATGGCCCGCAATCGCGGCAGCCGCAGCCATTGCCGGACTGACCAAATGAGTTCGCCCGCCATAACCCTGACGCCCCTCAAAATTGCGATTAGAGGTCGAAGCACAGTGCTCACCCGCCCCCAGCTTATCGGCATTCATCGCCAGGCACATGGAGCAGCCTGGTTCACGCCACTCAAAACCCGCCGCCACAAACACCTGATCCAGACCTTCGGCCTCAGCCTGCTGCTTGACCAGACCGGAACCAGGCACCACCAGCGCCTGCTTCACACTGGATGCAACCTTGCGTCCTTTGATGACCACAGCCGCGGCTCGCAAGTCTTCAATTCTTGAGTTAGTACACGAACCGATGAACACCCGATCCAAGCGGATGTCCGTCAGCGCCTGATTAGGCTGTAATCCCATATATTCCAACGCACGCACCCAGCTTTTACGCTGCGTTTCATCGACCGCATCCGCAGGGTTTGGCACCTGACCACTGATCGGTGCCACCATCTCGGGCGAAGTTCCCCAGCTCACCTGCGGCTCGATTGCTGCCGCATCCAGCGTGACAACCTTATCAAAGACCGCCCCAGAATCTGTGTGCAGGTTTTTCCAATAGGCTTCCGCCTGTGCCCACTGCTCACCCTGAGGTGCAAACGGCCGACCCTTGACATAGTCCAGGGTGGTTTGGTCACACGCCACCAGCCCAACTCGGGCCCCGGCTTCGATAGCCATATTACAAATGGTCATGCGCCCTTCCATCGACAGGGATTCGATGGCTGAGCCAGCAAATTCCATCGCGTAACCCGTGCCACCGGCAGTACCGATTTCACCGATCACCGCAAGAATAATATCCTTGGCGGTCACTCCCGGCTGCAACCTGCCATCCACCTGAATCAACAGGTTTTTCATCTTGCGCTGAATCAAACACTGGGTCGCCAGCACATGCTCAACCTCAGAGGTGCCAACCCCATGCGCCAGGGCCGCAAAAGCCCCATGAGTCGCAGTGTGAGAGTCACCGCAGACCAGCGTCATGCCCGGCAAAGTCGCGCCCTGCTCTGGCCCGACCACATGCACGATGCCCTGACGAACATCGTTGATCTTGAACTCAGTGATGCCAAAAGCATCACAGTTTTCATCCAGGGTTTGCACCTGAATGCGCGAGGTTTCATCCTCAATGCCACTGACCCCTTGCGCACGCTCTTTTTGCGTGGTCGGCACATTATGATCCGGGGTCGCCAGATTGGCCCCCAAACGCCAGGGTGAGCGTCCAGCCAGACGCAGGCCTTCAAAAGCCTGAGGTGAGGTCACTTCGTGTAACAGGTGGCGATCAATATAAAGCAGCGCGGTCCCATCTTCACGCTGCTTCACCACATGGGCATCCCAAAGTTTGTCATATAAAGTACGCGGTTGACTCATCGTTTGCTCCTCATCAGTGGCCCCACTCACGGGGACTTGCCACCATGATAAACCCTGTGATTGAATAAAACCAATTCATGACTTTCATGCCCAGGATAACTTTGAAGAATGGATATTCAGTCGATTCAGGCCTTCATTCGCGTTGCCGAACAAGCCTCCTTTTCGCGCGCGGCCGATCTTTTGCATGTCTCACAACCCGCGATCAGCAAACGTATTGCCGCATTGGAAGCCAGCCTGGATCA
>SKHR01000095.1 GCA_007116865.1 Marinospirillum sp.
GAAACGCCTGTTTGGTGAAGGACGTTACACCGTCCTTGATCAGGTTGAACAGCTACCCGAGCAACTCCCTCGTCTGTTTGCCAGCCTCACCCGCTGATCGCCACGTCGCTCCGCGCCTCGCGATGACACCCGGCCACGTCATTGCGAGCGCAGCGAAGCAATCCCAATAGATCGCCACGTCGCTCCGCGCCTCGCGATGACACCCGGCCACGTCATTGCGAGCGCAGCGAAGCAATCCCAGCAGATCGCCACGTCGCTCCGCGCCTCGCGATGACGTGCCTTGTCATGAGGTCTGGTGAATCACTCGCGCCATTTCCAGACACTTGTTGGCATAACCCCACTCATTGTCATACCAGGCAATCAGTTTAACGAACTGATCATCCAGGGCGATGCCAGCCAGGGAGTCAAACACGCTGGTGCAGGTTTCACCCCGAAAATCCGTCGAGACCAGTGGCTGTTCACAGTAGCCCAGCACCCCTTGCAAACGCCCTTCGCTGGCCTGCTTGAGTGCCGCGCAAATGCCCGCATAGTCGGTTGGTTTTTCCAGTTCGACGGTTAGATCGACCACCGATACATTCGAAGTCGGCACCCGAAAAGCCATGCCGGTCAGCTTGCCGTTAAGCGCAGGAATCACCCGGCCCACGGCCTTGGCGGCTCCAGTTGAGGAAGGAATGATATTTTCCAGAATCCCCCGTCCACCGCGCCAGTCTTTTACCGATGGGCCATCAACGGTTTTTTGGGTTGCTGTAGCCGCATGCACCGTGGTCATCAAGCCCCGGCGAATACCAAAGGTTTCATGAATCACACTGGCCAACGGAGCCAGGCAGTTGGTGGTACAGGAGGCATTGGAAATGATCGGTTCTCCGGCATACTGATCATGATTCACCCCATAAACAAACATGGGCGTGTCATCCTGACTTGGGGCCGACAAGACCACCTTACGCGCGCCGGCTTCCAGGTGTTTGCTGGCGGTTTCCTTGGTAAGAAACAGCCCCGTGGATTCAATCACCACATCGACATCCAGGTCACCCCAGGCCAAATTGGCTGGGTCGCGCTCAGCAGTCAGGCGCACTGGTGAGCCATTCAGCCACAGGATCTGGCCCTCAATGTTGATATCAACCTTGAAGCGGCCGTGCACACTGTCATGCTGCAACAAGTACGCAAGATAATCCGGTTCCAGCAGGTCATTGATCCCAACCACCTGGATCTCCTGCTTGAACTCGGTCATCGCCGCTCGAAGAACCATTCGACCAATACGGCCAAATCCATTGATGCCCACTTTGATCATGCTTTTTCACCTTTTGTTGTTGTTTTAATCGGTTGGCTGCGCCGATGCCGACTTCCCCCACTCAGGCAGAAAAGGCTTTGCGCAGATCAGAAAAGTTGCTGATCACTCGATCGGGGTGCGCTTCTTCAATTCGCTGGCCATGGTTATAGCCATAGGGCACCACCCAAACCTGAATGCCGGCATTACGTGCCGTTTGCACATCGGTCATCGAGTCACCAACAAACAGCAGTTGATCGGGATTCAAACCAAAGCGATCCATAAAATGGTTCACCCCCACTGGATCCGGCTTTTTCTGCTCAAAGCTGTCACCGCCCATGACCTCATCAAAATAATCATATAAATCATGGGCCTTAAGCACGATATCGGTTCCAATTTTGAACTTGTTGGTCAAGACCGCCAGATGCAGTCCTTGACTACGCAGATGCGCCAAGGTGGCTTTGACTTCCGGATAAACTCGGCTGTGAGTGCCTGAGCGCAGCGTGTAAAAGTGATAAAAACGGGTCAGCAGTTGATCAAAATCCACGGTTTGATCCGGCACACAGACACTGAGCGTTTTACGCAAAAAATGCGGTGCACCCTTGCCCACCCAGTCTCGCGCCTGTTGTAAGGTTATCTGCGGTAAACCCGCCTCAGCCAGTGCATCATTGACTGCATCCGTCACCTCTGGCGCGGTATCCAACAGGGTTCCATCCAGATCAAACACAACCCCTTTGACAGCGTTTACTTGCATTTTCCACCCCAAATTTTGCGCAATATATAAGGCCTGAGTGTCAGGCAGCTCATGATTCGTCAACCATCGCCGGATGGGTTCAACTGGCGACCTCAGTGAGTGCGCCAGTATACCCTGCCGCAAACGTGGAATGGGTGACTGCGAGGTGCGCATGGCTTAATACAGCCCCAGCGCGGCGCGGCGTCTTTCCATCATGCGCCAGATAAACGGGGTAAAAATCAACTGCATTGCCAGCTCCATTTTGCCACCGGGCACCACCAGCGTATTGGCGCGCGACATGAAAGAGCCATTGATCATACTGAGCAGATACTGGAAATCGATGCCCTTGGGTTGAGCAAACCGGATCACCACCATGCTTTCATCGGCAGTCGGAATTTCACGGGCAATGAATGGGTTGCTGGTATCCACCATCGGCACCCGCTGAAAATTCACATGGGTGTGTGAAAACTGCGAGCAGATATAGTGCACGTAGTCCGGCATGCGTCGCAGAATGGTGTCCGTGACTGCCTCTGCAGAATAACCACGCATGTTTTTATCGCGATAGAGTTTTTGAATCCACTCCAGATTGATGACCGGCACCACGCCAATCAGCAGGTCTGGATACTGAGCCAGGTTTAACGCATCGGTTTTCACCGCACCATGCAGGCCTTCATAAAAGAGCAGCTCACTCCCTTCAGGCAAGGCTTCCCAGGGGGTGAACGTACCGGGTTCCTGCTGATAGGGTGCGGCTTCCTCCGCATTGTGTAAATAACGGCGGCGCAGGCCCTGCCCCGTTTCACTAAAGCTTTTAAACAGGCCTTCAAGATCTTCCAGGCAGTTGGTGTCCAAACCAAAGTGGCTGAAGTGCTTGTTACCAGCGGCTTCTGCCTCGGCCTGTTGAGCTTTCATTTGCTGGCGATCAAAGCGATGAAAACTATCGCCTTCAATCGTGGCCGCCTGCACTTTTTCGCGACGGAAAATATTCTCAAAGGTTCGAGTGACCGAGCTGGTGCCTGCACCCGAAGAACCCGTGATCGCAATGATGGGATATTTTTCTGACATGGCGTTGATCCTAAGCTGAGTTAATCGCGAAACAAGCCGCGTCGACCAAACAAGGGGCTGATTTGCTCATCACTGGCTGGCTCTTTGTGATAGCGCTCAATCCGCTCGACCTCTTCACGTGATCCCATGACCACGCCAATTCGCTGATGCAGGCTGCTCGGTTGCAGGCTTAATAGGGGGACTTCACCGGTGCTGACCCGTCCACCGGCCTGCTCCATCAAAAAACCAATCGGATTGGCTTCGTACAAAAGCCGCAAACGTCCAGGTTTGCTCGGATCTTTTTTATCGCGGGGATACATGAACACCCCGCCACGCATCAGAATCCGATGCGCTTCAGCGACCATGCTGGCAATCCAGCGCATATTAAAATTCTTTCCGCGTGGACCAGTTTCACCCTGCAAACACTCAGAAATGTAGCGTTTGACCGGCGGCTCCCAAAAACGACTGTTTGAGGCATTGATAGCAAATTCATTGGTCTCTTCCGGAACCTGAACATGATCATGCGTGAGAATGAACTCTCCTAAAACCGGGTCCAGGGTAAAGCCAACCACGCCACGCCCCACACTCAGCATCAACATGGTGGTCGGCCCATAAAGCGCATAACCGGCTGCCACCTGACGCTCACCCGGTTGGAAAAAGTCTTCCGCCACCAGGGGCGAATCGGCGGCAGCATCACGGCGCAAAATGGAAAAAATACTGCCAATTGACACATTCACATCAATGTTGGACGAGCCGTCCAAAGGATCAAAAATCAACAGATACTTGCCTTTAGGGTAAGCCTCGGGAATCTCATAAGGGTCAGGCATTTCCTCACTCGCCATGCCCGCCAGATTGCCACCCCACTCGGTCATTTCAATGAACAAATCATTAGAAATCACATCCAGTTTTTTCTGGGTTTCCCCTTGCACATTGACCGATTCAGCCTCTGTGCCACCAGCGGCATGATTGCCATGCAATCCCGCCAGCTCGCCCTGTGCCACTGCACAAGCGATAGATTTGCAGGCCCGCGCCACATCCAGCACCAAGGCATTAAATCCCCCATCAGCATCAGGAAAGCGGCGGCGCTGTTCGATCAAATACTGGGTCAAGGTTGTTTTGCGTATCACTGACATGCGAGGCGTCCTTCTGGTTCGGCAAACAGGCTTTGCCAGGATTGAAGTTGCTGCACGCTGTCCGATAAATCATCCAAAACCAGCCATGCACGATGGAAATCATGTTTTGCGGTAAAGTCGGTGGGGGTGATCACACAGCGCAGCCCTGCTCGCCAGGCGGCCAGCAGGCCTTTTTCACTGTCTTCAATGACCAGGCACTCATCGGGGCTCAGCCTGAGGTGTCTAAGCGCCTGTAGGTAAACTTGAGGGTCTGGCTTTTTGTTCGGCGCACTCACGCCGTCCTCAATGACCGCAAAAAATCGCGCCCAATCCGGATCAAAGGCTTCGGTCAGCAGACGATCAATATTGACCGGGCTAGTGGTCGTGGTGATGCCCAGCAGAATGCCTTGCGCAGAGGCTTCAAGGATCAGATCGCGAATACCCGGACGCAAACCCACTGCACCCTGTTCCACCCGTTGGGCATAAAAACGATTTTTCCAGGTATGGATCAGATCAATGCGCTGCTGCACACTCAGTTCTGTGTGACGTTCGTAGTCGCTGGCTTCATAGTACTGCCAGTAATGACGCAGGCGTTCTTTGCCGCCGGTCACCCCCAGAAGATCGGTATAAAGATCTCTGGTCCAGTGCCAGCGCAGATTCAACTCGGCAAACGCCTGGTTAAAGGCTTGCAGGTGGGCATCCTCAGTGTCAGCCAAGGTGCCATCAACATCAAAAAGGATCGCTTTGAGCATGGCGTCTCTCTTTTGTTTTTATTGTTTGAACAGAGACTAGCCAGCCTAAAAAATAAGAACAACTCACTTTTTCTTGTGAAGTCATAAGATTTATCTTATAACTACGCTATCTTATCTTACCCGAACGCAGCGTTATCAATGCCAAAACAATCGGTTAGCTAGAAGTAAGCCTGCCAAAACCGATCGAGTTTTTTGTGGTTGCTGTGACAAAATGCCCAAGGAAATACACCATGCAGCCCAGCTACACCCTTAAACAATTACGCACTTTTGTGAAGGTGGCTCAAAGTGGCTCTGTGTCTGAGACGGCTGAAAGTCTGCATATTTCTCAGCCAGCGGTTTCCATGCAACTGCGCCAGTTAGAGGAAAGTTTTGCCGTCGCACTGTTTCGCCCTCAGGGACGCGGCATTGCGCTCACCCCCGCCGGAGAAGCCCTGCTTGCCTATTGCCTGCAAGTGATGGCCAGTCTTAAGGATCTTGAATCAGTGATGGCAGAACATGCCGGTGCTCACCGAGGGCGGATTTGCCTGGGCATTGTCAGTACCGCCAAGTATTTCGTGCCCAAGGTTTTGGCCGCGTTCAATCAGGCCTACCCGGAAATTGAAGTCAGCCTGGTGATCGACAACAAGGAGGCGGTTTTTCACCAGCTCAAAACCCAGGCGGTTGATCTGGTGATTTCCGGACGTGTACCGGCCAATCTGGCCTGCGAGGCGCTGCGTTTTGCCGACAATCCTCTGTGTTTTGTTGCCCACCCGGAACATGCCTTATTTGAACAAAAGACTCCGCTCTCTTTAACCCAACTGGCGGAATATCCCTTTATCATCCGCGAGCCCGGTTCAGGCACACGAGATCGTCTGGAAAGCCTGTTTGCCGATCGCGACCTGCCACTTAAGGTTGCACTGTCCTTCCCCAGCAATGAAGTGATCAAACATGCGGTCATGGCAAAAATGGGAATCACCTACCTGTCCCGCCTGACGCTGAACAAGGAACTCAAACATGGTTATCTGCAGGAAATCAAAACTCAGGAGCCCGCTTATGTGGGCAGCTGGCAGGTGGTCCATCTGACCAGCCACCAGCTGAGCCCAGCATTGATGCTGTTTCGCCAGTTTCTTTGTGACCAGGGACAACACCTGATCGAGCAGGCCGATTAAGGCGGTTTAACTTTTTAGCAAACGCGCACGAAAATTGCGCCCTTTCAGCTTGCCTTCGGTTAACAGCTGTAACGCCCGTTTTGCCTGACGCCGCTCAACCGCGACAAAGGTGCGTCGCGCTGTCACCTGAATTTTGCCGATCTGCGAGCCCTGCAACTGTTCGCCAGCGGTGAGCGCCCCCAGCACATCACCAGGGCGCAGCTTGTCTTTTTTGCCGCCATCAATCAGCAGAGTTTGCATTGGTGCCGGTTGAGGCCGCTGCAGCGCTCGATCCACGCGAGGCAAATCCTCCACCACCCATGGCTGAACCGAATCCCCTGCCAGGGCATCCAGACGAAAACTTTCGGCATCGGTGAACAGGGTACACGCCAGACCTGTGGCCCCCGCCCGGCCCGTGCGTCCAACCCGATGCACGTGGACTTCAGGGTCCACCGAAACCTGATAATTGAAAACCGCCTCCACCGAAGCAATATCCAGCCCTCTGGCTGCCACATCGGTGGCGACCAGGATTGCAATGCTTTGATTGGCAAACTGCACCAGGGTTTGATCGCGTTCGCGCTGTTCCATGTCACCATGCAGTGCCTGAGCACTGAAGCCAGCCTGTGCCAGGGCGTCCGCCACCTGCTGGGTGTCTTTGCGAGTGGTGCAAAACACCACGCTCGATTGCGGGGCAAAGTGCAGCAGCAGATCTTGTAATGCACTGAGGCGCTGAGCTTCACTGCTTAGGCGATAAAAATGCTGGCGGATGGTGGCCGCATCATGCTGGGTTTCCACACTCACCCGCTGCGGATCCCGCAGAGCCCCACTGGCCAGATGGACGGTTTTTTCTGCAAAAGTGGCGCTGAACAGCAGGGTTTGGCGCGTTTGTGGCAACTGCGCCAGGATTGCATCCAGGGACTCCTGAAAGCCCATATCCAGCATGCGGTCGGCTTCATCCAAAACCAGCGTGCGCACCTGATCCAACTGCAAGGTTTGCTGACGCAGATGATCTTCAATCCGTCCCGGCGTGCCGACCACCACATGAGCACCGTAAACCAGAGACTGAGCCTGGGGCGCAAATGGCTGCCCACCACAAAGTGTGAGCACCTTCACATTGGGCAGGCCTCGGGCCAGACGACGCACTTCTTCGGCGACCTGATCAGCCAGCTCTCGGGTCGGACAAAGCACCAGGGATTGCACCAGCAAACGCTCGACCTCCAGATTGTGCAGCAAACCCAAGGCAAAAGCGGCGGTTTTGCCGGAACCGGTTTTAGCCTGAACAATCATGTCCTTGCCTGCGACCACACCCGGCAGTGCTTCAGCCTGAACCGGAGTCATGGCGGTATAACCCAGGCTGGGCAGATTACTCAACAATTCAGAGCGAAGCGATAAAGTGTCAAAAGCGGTCAAGAGAAAACCCACGTGTCAGTGATATCAAGGAGCGCGAGCCTAACATAAAAAAGCCGACCCAGTGAGATTCCGGGTCGGCTTCTTCAATACCAGGATGCGCTAGGCTTAAAGCTGCTGCTCCAGTGCAGGCACGGCTTCAAACAAATCCGCGACCAGACCATAGTCCGCCACCTGGAAGATTGGGGCTTCTTCATCCTTGTTGATCGCAACGATCACCTTGGAATCCTTCATCCCCGCCAGATGCTGAATCGCACCGGAAATACCAGCAGCAATATACAGCTGGGGTGCCACGATCTTACCGGTTTGACCAACCTGCAAATCATTAGGCACATAACCGGCATCCACAGCCGCACGTGAAGCACCCACGGCACCGCCGAGCTTATCGGCCAGCTTGTAGATCAGCTCAAAGTTTTCCGCACTGCCAACACCACGGCCACCAGACACAACCACACCCGCAGCGGTCAGTTCAGGACGATCCGAGGCGGCCAGCTCTTCACCAACAAAGCTCGACAAGCCTGCATCGGTATCCTGTGCCAGGGCTTCAACAGCCGCAGCGCCCGTGTCAGCAACAGGATCAAAAGAAGTCCCGCGAACGGTGATCACCTTGATTGCATCACTACTTTGCACGGTCGCGATCGCGTTACCGGCATAGATTGGGCGCTTGAAGGTGTCGGCGCTTTCTACGCTGATGATCTCAGAGATTTGCGCCACATCCAGCAAAGCAGCCGCACGAGGCATGATGTTTTTGCCATTCACAGTGGCCGGTGCCAGCAGGTGAGTGTAGTTTTTGCCCAGCTCACCCAACAGCTGTGCCACATTTTCGGCCAACTGGTGTGCATAGGCGGGCTTGTCAGCCACCAGCACCTTGCTCACGCCGTCCAGTTTTGCCGCTGCATCGGCCGCAGCCTGGCAAGCCTCACCGGCGACCAGCACATGGATGTCACCACCGATTGCTTTAGCCGCAGCAACCACATTCGCCGTGACAGGCGCCAACTCACTATTGTGATGTTCTGCTACAACGAGAATGCTCATCAGACCACCTTCGCTTCATTTTTCAGTTTATCGACCAGCGCTTCAACACTGTCCACCTTGATGCCCGCAGAGCGCTCTGCAGGTGGCTCAACCTTCAGTGTTTTCAGGTTAGAACTGAGTTCAACGCCATAATCTGCAGGGGACTTCACATCCAACTGCTTTTTCTTGGCTTTCATGATATCCGGCAACTTGGCATAACGCGGCTCATTCAAGCGCAGGTCGGCACTGATGACCGCAGGCAGTTTGACTTCAATCGTCTGTAAACCACCGTCAATCTCACGCTTCACTTTGGCCTTATCACCCTCGATGGTGACTTCAGAGGCAAAGGTCGCCTGAGCAAGGCCTGTCAGTGCTGACAGCATTTGTGCGGTCTGGTTATTATCGGTATCAATCGACTGCTTGCCGACCAAAACCACCTGTGGCTGTTCTTCTTCAACCACCTTGGCCAGCAGCTTGGCAGCCGCCAGAGAGTCAACCTTCTCATCGGTTTCGATCAGAATGCTGCGATCAACGCCCAGTGCCATTGCGGTACGCAGTTGTTCCTGCGCATTTTTAGGGCCGATAGAGACAGCCACCAACTCAGTCGCAACACCCTTTTCTTTCAGGCGAACCGCTTCTTCAACAGCGATCTCACAAAAAGGGTTCATCGACATTTTGACATTCGCCAGATCAACATCTGACTGATCCGCTTTCACACGAACCTTTACGTTGTAATCAACGACACGTTTAACAGCGACAAGAACCTTCATAGATTCTCCGTATTTACAGTGGTTGAACCAGCAAACCGAGCGGCGCTTCGGCCTGCAACTAAACAATCAAGATCAATAGAAACACTCTACCAGCAGATGATGACTGCAAGCCAGCTTTCAGTCAAACGTCATCCTAAACTGACCAGTCACACTTTTACCTCTATAATGGGTGCAGAGAAGGGTATTGACCTAAAACAAACGACCGTTTTAAATAGACTTTAGCACTTCCAGCCCTGAAATCAAGCGGTCTATCAGGGTGGTTGATAAACAAGATAACAAACTGACTCGTCTGAGGAGGCACGCTGTGGAACGCGAATCTATGGAATTTGATGTACTCATTGTCGGCGCTGGCCCAGCTGGCCTGTCCGCTGCAATTCGCCTGAAGCAACAGGCCAATGAAGCCGGCCAGGAACTGGAAATCTGTGTGGTCGAAAAAGGCTCCGAAGTCGGTGCACATATCCTGTCCGGCGCGGTGATCGAACCCCGTGCCTTAGATGAGCTCTTTCCCGACTGGAAAGAAAAAGGCGCACCACTGAACAGCCCTGTCACCCGGGATGATGTCTATCTACTGCGCAATGAAACCGCCGGTATCAAGCTGCCTGGCTTTGCCGTGCCACGCACCATGCACAACCATGGCAACTACATCGTCAGCCTTGGCAATCTGACCCGCTGGCTGGGTGAGCAGGCCGAAGCGCTGGAAGTCAACGTATTCCCTGGTTTCCCAGCGGCTGAAATCATTTTTGGTGAAGACAACCAGGTTCAAGGTGTCATCACCGGCGATATGGGCATAGGTGCCGACGGTCAGCCAAAAGACAGCTTCACGCCCGGCATGGAGCTGCGCGCCAAATACACCCTGTTTGCTGAAGGGGTGCGCGGTCATCTGGGCAAACAGCTGATCAACCAGTTCAAACTGGATGAAGGCAAAGACCCTCAGCACTATGGTATTGGCATCAAAGAACTCTGGGAAATTGACCCGGAGAAACACCAGCAAGGTCTGGTGGTTCACGGTTCTGGCTGGCCGCTGAGCGGAGATACCCACGGCGGTTTCTTCCTCTATCATGATGAGAACAACCAGGTCGAAGTCGGTCTGATCGTTGATCTGTCCTACTCCAACCCACACCTCTCCCCTTTTGATGAGTTCCAGCGTCTTAAGCATCATCCAGTGCTCAAGCAGTATCTGGAAGGCGGCAAGCGGGTATCCTACGGAGCCAGAGCCATCACCAAAGGCGGCTATAACTGCCTGCCCAAAATGACCTTCCCCGGTGGTTTGCTGATCGGCTGTAATGCAGGCACGCTGAACTTCTCCAAAATCAAAGGTGTTCACACCGCAATGAAATCCGGCATGCTGGCAGCCGAAGCGGTTTTTGAAGTCCTCAGTCAAGGTGATGAAGGCGGCAAAGAGCTGACCAGCTACACCGAAAAATGGGAAAACAGCTGGGCCAACGAAGAACTCCAAAGCTCACGTAACTTTGGTCCGGCCATGCACAAGTACGGCACCTTCCTGGGTGGCACGTTCAACTTCATTGACCAGAACATTTTCCGTGGCAAGCTGCCGATCACCCTGCATGACACCAAGGCTGATCATGAGCAGCTCAAACTGGCCAGCGAGTGCGAGAAAATCAATTATCCCAAGCCTGATGGCAAGCTCAGCTTCGACAAGCTCTCATCGGTATTCTTGTCCAATGCCCTGCATGAAGAAGATCAGCCCTGTCACCTGCGCCTGACCGACCCGGAGCTGCCGCTTCGTGACAACCTTCCCAAGTACGACGAACCCGCTCAACGCTACTGCCCAGCCGGAGTGTATGAAGTGGTTGAGGGTGATGATGGACAACCTAAGTTCCAGATCAACTTCTCCAACTGTGTTCACTGTAAAACCTGTGATATCAAAGATCCGGCCCAGAACATTACCTGGGTCACACCAGAAGGCGGCGGTGGCCCCACCTACCCCAACATGTGATCTGCGCAATCGCAAACCGGCCTCTTCATGAGGCCGGTTTTTTATCTTGATCCACCCTGGTCTTTTAAGGCGTCAGACGCTTGCGGTTGGTTCTGAACAGCAACCAAACCGCCACCCCCAGGGTCAGAAATTCAGCCAAAGGAATCGCTGCCCAAACCCCCGTGATATCGAAAAACCGAGGCAAGAGCATCACCCCGGCCAGCAAGAAAATAAAACCACGCAGCAGAGCGATCACCATGGAGCTTTTGGCTTCTCCCAGGGCAGTAAAATAAGCGGTGATCAGCAGGTTCAGGCCATTCACCAAAAACACGAATGCAAACACACTCAGCCCGTCGACTGCCAACTGAAACGCCAGACCCTCCTTGGCAGCAAAAAATAGCCCCACCGCATACCCCCCAAATAACTGCAGCAGGACAAATATCAGCAAGCCAATACTCATGTTCACCATCGCGGCAAAGCGAAACAACTGCTTCACTCGCTGAATATTTTTTGCCCCATAGTGATAACCCAGCACCGGAATCAAGCCGTCGGAAATACCTAAAAACAACAGCACACAGGTAAAATTGATGTAATTGATCGCAGTGAAAGCCGCCACCCCGTCAGCGCCCAGCAACTGCACCACTGTCAAATTAATGATCAGAATGCTCACCGCCGCAGCCATTTCAGACATGCCTTCTGATGAGCCGTTGTAGGCCGCATGGCGCAACAAAGGCCACCGAAAACGCCCTTTAAACATCGAAAGCCGCTGCTTTGAGTGAAAAGTGATTCGACTGGAAACCAGCAACGCCAAAGAAAAAGCAATCCCGGTCGCAATGCTGGCGCCAGCGGTTCCCCAGTCCAGCACCACCACAAAAAACAGGCTTAACACAATATTGACCACCACCGCCGAAGACATGATGACCATCGAGAATTTAGGATGCCCCAGCGCCTTGAGCATCACATCGGAATAAAAACACAGCATCAGCGGCAGGATGAACAGCAACAACCCTTGCAGATACGCCAAGGAATAGGGAAACAAACGTTCATCAGCCCCCATCAGGCGCACCATCGTTGCCGCAAAGACCAGCGACACCAGTGTCATCACCAGGCCCACGACCACCAAGGCCCAAAAGCCCGTTGTCATGGCATCCTGCGCCCTGGGCAGGTTCTGCTCACCCAGCCCTCGACTGACCAGGGTCTGACTACCGATTCCGACCACCAAAGCCAACACCATGATCAGACTGAACAAAGGCAAGATGATGTTGATCCCACCCAGGGCATCTGAGCCCAGATAGTTGCCCACCACCACGCCATCGACCAGGTTTTGCAGCCCAAAAAACACCATGGTGACCACGCTGGGCAAGGCATAGGTCAAAAACAATCGACTGATCGGAGCCTGATTGAGTAAGTACGGGTTGTCTAGATTGCTTTTCACACAAGTTACCGGGCTGGCTCAGGTAAAACAGGCGGAGTTGAATCCATGTGGGTCAAAAAGCTCTGCCATAACTCATGGGTGCGCTGGCGGGTCAAGCGAATCCCGCAAGAGATCGCAAGTGTGTTACGAATTGAGCCTTCGCGCCAATAGGTGTAAATGGAGCCACAATGACTATCGGCATAGGTTTCCCAGTCCTGCTGAGCCGCACGGATTTCATCCACAAGCAGCGGATCTTCCTTGTGACGAGCATAAATCACATCCAAATACCGCGCCAGTTCGGCCCAAGCCAAGTCAAACTCCTGGCCTAGGCACTCATTCACTTCAAGCGTCGAGACCGCCTGTTCGCAGTCCACCCCCTTCTCTTCAGCCGCCAGTGCAAAAGAAAAAATACTCGCGCCCAGCAGCACCCACCGAATTCCCTTTATCATCGCCTGATCCTTTAACCTTTTCTGGAGTTCCAGATTTTGCAGACAGCCGTATCAGAGCCCAGAGCACCCAGCACCAGCGCAACAAAACCGACACCAAAA
>SKHR01000229.1 GCA_007116865.1 Marinospirillum sp.
CCTGACCCCAATAGTCTGGTTGACGTGCGTAGACCACCTGACGGCCGGAATCGACCCGCTCAATGCGATAGGGGCCACTGCCCAGGGGCGGTTCTAAACTGGCGCGCGAAAAGTCGCGCTCCTGCCAGAAGTGCTTGGGCAAAATAGGAATCTGCCCAAGAATCAGTGGCAGTTCGCGGTTGTAGGTACTGGCCAGCTTGAAGCGTACACGCTGAGGGCTTAGCACCTGAATTTCAGCGATATCGGCGTAATAGGCGCGATAAAAAGGCCGACCCTGGGTGCGTAACAGATCAAAGGTAAAGGCCACATCCGCTGCGGTCACCGGGGTGCCATCATGAAAGCGGGCTTCCTCACGCAGCTCAAACTCGATCCAGTCACGTTCGGGTGACAGGCGCATGCACTGGGCCAGCAGTCCATACTCGGTGAAGGGCTCGTCCTGGCTGTGATAAGTAAGCGAGTCGTAGAGGTGTCCCAGTCCTGCTGCGGGTGAGCCCTGAATGATGAAGGGGTTCAGACTGTCAAAAGTGCCGATCGCGGCCTGGCGAAAGCGCCCACCCCTGGGTGCGTCAGGATTGACATAGTTGAGATGGGTGAAGCCCTCTGCATAGGCGGGTTCGCCGTGCAGAGCCAGGGCATGAACACAGGGCACTTCGGTGTCATTTGCCAGAGCGCTAGTGATGCCCATGATGGCGCTCACCGGCCAGGCCAAAAAACAGGTCAGTAAACGTCTTGTGGTCGGCATGCCTGGCATGACAGGTTTCTCCTGAAACACAAAAATTAGTTGCGGGTCACATCGACGTGCAGTGTCAGACGTTGTCCCGGCTGTAGGTAATTGTTCGGATTAATATTATTCCAGCGGCTGATGTCGCTGACACTGACACGAAAGCGGCTGGCAATACTAGCCAGGTTGTCCCCACTGCGTACCTGATAGGTGACGCGACGAACCACACTGCGCTGATTGTTTTGTGCTGCGAGGGCCGGTTGATTGGCGGATCTTGACCAGATCACCAAGCGTTGTCCTGGCATCAAGGGGTCGCCCGGTGCCATGTGGTTCCAGCTGGCCAGCTCACGCACTGTGACATTGTGAGCGCGGGCAAGTTTCCAAAAACTATCACCGGAGCGCACCACGTGATCAACCCGTTCGCCATTGCGGGCGATATTCTGCCGTCTTTCCAGGCGCTGATCTTCGCTCAGGGCATAGCTGCGTGCATCCTGGCTGGGGATCGGAATCAGTAGTTCATGGCCGGCACGAATGATGTCACCGCGCAGCTGGTTGGCATCACGGATCATGCTGGGCGTGGTGTTAAAACGTCGCGAGATGGTCAGCAGGCTGTCCCCTTGTTGCACGCGATATCTCTGCCAGCTCATGCGCTGGCTGGTGGGTAGGTCGGCCAGCGCTTGGGCGAGCTGGTCGGCCTGCTCAAGTGGAACCAGTAATCGGTGCGGACCGTCCGGACTGGTGGCCCACTGGCTAAAGCCGGGGTTGAGCAAGTAAAGCTCATCCAGGCTGATCTCAGCCAGTTGGGCGGCCAGCGCCAGGTCGATCTGACCCTGGGTGTCGACGGCAGCAAAGTAGGGCTGATTCGGAATCGAGGTCAACTGGATGTTATGGGCTTCGGGGTCGGCAACGAGACGAGCCAGCGCGACCATCTTGGGCACATAGGCGCGGGTTTCTGCCGGCAGGGAGGACAGCTCCCAAAAGGTGCCTTGTCCACCTTCGCGCTGGTTGCGTGTCAGCGCACGGTTCACATTACCGCCACCAGCATTGTAAGCCGCCAGTGCCAGATGCCAGTCACCAAAGCGCTGATAGTTTCTTTCCAGATAGGTCAGGGCCGCATCGGTTGAGGCAATCACATCGCGACGACCGTCGTACCACCAGTTGTTTTCCAGGCCCAGGCTGCGTGCGGTGCCGGGAATGAACTGCCACATGCCGGATGCACGGCCATGTGAATAGGCAAAAGGATCAAAAGCACTTTCAACGATGGGCAGCAAAGCCAGCTCACCAGGCAGGCCTCGGCGCTCAATTTCTTCGATCACATGAAACAGGTAGCGGCTGGCGCGCTGAGCGACACGATCCATGTAGCTGGGATGACGGCGGTACCAGTTGAGCTCAGCCAGTACACGCGGATCATCACTGGAGATATCCAGTGCAAAGCTGGCTCTCAGGCGATCCCATAGATCATAGTCGGGCAGGGTGGCGGAGTCCGGATCGACCCAGCTTGAAGCCTGGGCGGTCAGCAGGTGTTGGCCGACGCCCAAGCGAGCATCCTGATGCCGGTAAGCACTGAGTTGCTGGCCGGTATACAGCTGACTCCAGGTTTCCTGTGCTTGTTGGCGATTGGCTTCGTGGGCGGATGCTTGATTGGCCTGTGGAAAGGTTTCCAACATTTGGCAGCCGGACAAGCCCAAAGAGAAAAGGATCAAAGTCAGTCGAACTGGACGCATGAGTAAGGAAGTCATCTGTTGTTCGTTGGTTTAGGTGTACCCATTCTATGCATCCCGGTTCAGCCCCACAAGCCTGAGATCCGCTCAGGCACGATCTTTCCAGGCTCGTAGTGATGCAAAACAAGAAACGCTTTGGTCACAATCCATGCGTTTTTGCAAACTGGGTAGGTGGCAGCGCAAAAAAGGATTGGTGGCTTTCTCCAGCGCCAGATCACTAGGCAAGGTTGCTTGTTGGGCGGCTCTCAATGCTTCACAGGCCTGATAACGCGCTTGCAGGGCGGCATTGTCCGGTTCCGCCATCAGGGCAAACTTAAGGTTGTTCAGGGTGTACTCGTGCGCGGCATAGACCTGGGTTGTGTCGGGCAGGGCCGCCAGGCGCTGTAACGAATGCGCCATTTGTTCCGCGCTGCCCTCAAACAAACGACCGCAGCCACCGGCAAACAAGGTGTCGCCACAAAACAGCAGCGGAGGCTGGTGATCCTGGCTGAAAAAGGCCAGATGCCCCAGGGTGTGGCCAGGGACTTCCAGGGTGGTGAAGCGGCAGCCCAGAAGCTCAAAAACATCGCCGTCTTTCAAGGCCCGAGTCAAGCTCGGCAGGCGGTGGGCATCGGCCTCATTGCCGAAAACCTGGGCCTGCGGAAAAGCCTGGACCAGCTCAGCGACACCCCCAATATGATCTGCATGATGGTGGGTCAGCAAAATACCGCTCAGAGTGAGCCCTTGTTGGGTCAACTGACTGAGTACTGGACTGGCCTCACCCGGATCAACCACCCAAGCGGTCGAGGTGTTTTTTTGCGTAATCAGCCAGATATAATTATCTTGGAAGGCGGGGATTGCTTGAATCTCGAGCATGAAACGAGCCTCTTGCCATGAAATCGACTGTTGATTCAATCGATTGTCTCGGTTGAGGTCGACTCAGGTCAAGGTTTACTGAGGTGTTTCTCCTTCAAAACCACGGGAGTGAGGGCATGACACAGGATGAAAACGCCACTCAGCGGACACAAGAGTGGCAAGCCTGGCAGCATTTTTGGCAGTCCCCCCTAGGGCGTTCGGTCGTGCAGGCCGAGCAGGCTTTGTTGCAACCCTGGCTGGAAAAAAGCCGGGGTTATCATCTGTTGTGGATTGGTGGGCGCAGTGCAGTGGATGCTTTGCAAGCCAGCCCGATTCGCCACCAGATGGAATGGCGTCCCACCCTGGAAACCGCTGATCACTCTGCCTGCCTGGTGGCTGATCCGGCCTATCTGCCGCTGCCGGATGAATCCGTGGACTGTGTGCTTTTGGTACACAGCCTGGAGGTGTTGGAACGCCCACATGCGTTGTTAAAAGAGGCCGCCAGGGTGCTGCTGTCAAAAGGTGAAATGCTGATCGTCGGTTTTAATCCCTGGAGCCTGTGGGGCAGCCTTAAGTGGATGCCATCCTGGATGCAGCCAACCCAGCTGACCCTGTTCCATCAGGCGTCTCTCCTGCCGCTGAACAAGTTGGATGACTGGTTGACGTTTGTTGATTTACAGCGCGATGAGTGCCAGCGCGGATTTTATCGCCCACCCTGCACGCGGGAAAAAACCTTGTCGCGCCTGGCCCGTCTGGATCAAAAGTTCGCTCAGCGACAATGGCCCTTGAATGGCATCTATGTATTGAAAGTCAGCAAACGCCTGGGTTGTCCGATTCAGCCTTTGCGTCGGCAACAAAAAACTGGCTGGATGCCGGCTCAACCGGTAAGCTCTGCGACCCGAAATCTCTATCAAGCTTCAATCAAAAGGTCAGCAAACCGTGGATAAAACCCGTTTGGCAGTGGTGATTTATACTGATGGCGCATGCAAGGGAAATCCAGGGCCTGGCGGCTGGGGTGCCTGGTTGCGCTATGGCCAGCATGAAAAATCGCTGTGGGGTGGTGAGCCGGAAACCACCAATAACCGCATGGAGTTAATGGCCGCCATCCGGGCGCTGGAAAGCCTGAAACGCCCCTGTAAGGTTGAGCTGCACACAGATTCCCAGTACTTGCGCCAGGGGGTGACCCAGTGGATGGCCAATTGGAAAAAAAAGAACTGGCGTACAGCTGGTGGGTCTGCTGTTAAAAATCAGGATTTATGGCAGCGCCTGGATACGGCCATACAATCGCATCAAATCCGCTGGCATTGGGTCAAAGGCCATGCCGGGGATCCGGGCAATGAAAAAGCCGATGAATTGGCAAATCGTGGGGTCACTGACCCGCAAGGCATAGGAGGCATCGAGTGAGACAGCTATTACTGGATACCGAAACCACGGGGATGGACCCTAAAGAAGGCCACCGAATCATCGAAATCGGGGTAGTTGAGATGATCGGCCGCAAACTGACCGGCCAGCACTTTCATGTGTATCTCAACCCGGAAAGAGAAATCGATATCGAAGCCACTCAGGTACACGGCATGACCTGGGAAGGGCTTAAGGATCAACCGCTTTTTGCAGATATCGCTGATGATTTTATTCGTTTTGTAGACGGTGCCGAGCTGCTGATCCACAACGCGCCCTTTGACGTCGGATTTCTGGATGCCGAACTGGGCTGGTTGAACCAGCGCCTGGGTGAGGCGCGTTACCAGCGCATCAGCGACTATTGCCAGATTTTTGACACCCTTGCCTATGCGCGCCGCCGTCATCCTGGGCAGCGCAACAGTCTGGATGCCTTGTGTAAACGTTATCAGGTTGATAATACGGGCCGTACCCTGCACGGCGCTTTGCTTGACTCGGAAATTTTGGCCGATGTTTATCTGGCCATGACCGGTGGGCAAACCAGCCTGTCACTGGATGGTGAAAGTGACGAACTCAGCGGCGCTAGCAACAACCAGCAACGTCGCCTGGTTGCTCGTGACGGCCTGGCTTTGCGGGTGATTCAGGCTAGCGAAGCGGAACTGGCAGCTCATCATGCGAAGCTGGATGCCTTGGCTGCCAGCGCGGGCCAGTGTCTCTGGCAAAGTCTTGAGCAGCCTTCGCCACAGGATTCAGGCAACGACGATGTGGCATCCGTTTCAGGCTGATTTTCCTCAGCAGAATGACTGCGCTTTTGAGCGCGGCCCCCTGTCTTTGCAAGCGGGTGAGCTGGTCTGGGTGATCCGTCTTGGCGCTGGACAGGTGGTGTTGGCAGCAGAGCCAGCAGCGGATCAGCCCGCCTGGCTGCACCTGGCCAGCTTTCATCCCCGAACTCAACACCATTGGCCGGTACTGGGGCGCTGGAACCAGCGTCCGGTGCTGGTTGAGCCTTTGCGCCCCGCTCGGACGCCTGATGCCAATTGGGTAGACCTGCGCAGCCAATTACTGCAAGCCACCTCCGCAGAGTTTGACCTCTTGACCACGGCTGCGGGCCTGGCTGCCTGGGCGACCGAGCAGCGTTTCTGTGGTCGCTGTGGCCACAAAACCCAGCGCCGCGAAGATGAATATGCCATGCAGTGCCCGCGTTGCCATCTGCGTCAGTACCCCAGAGTCGCGCCCTGCATGATCACCCTGGTGTGGCGTCCCGGTGAGCTGCTTCTAGCACGCAGCCCGCGTTTCTCACCTGGGGTCTATAGCACCCTGGCTGGATTTGTTGAAACCGGTGAGTCTATCGAGCAGGCGGTGCATCGTGAGGTCAAGGAGGAGGTCGGCCTGGAAGTGGGGGCGCTCAAGTATCTTGGCAGTCAGGCCTGGCCCTTCCCTCATTCATTGATGTTCGGTTTTTGGGCGGAATATCGCGGTGGAACACTCAAGCCAGATCCGCAGGAGCTGGAAGATGCACGCTGGTTTGCTTTTGATCAGCTGCCCGAGCTGCCACCCAGGCCGGCCATCTCTCGCGTGCTGATTGACAATTTTTTGCGTTGGCAACAGGAAAATTTGCCCAAGACCCCGGTTATCCGCTAGGCTTCGCCTCTTTCAGGCTTGTACAGGCTGGCAGCCAAATGTCAGCTGAGTTAGTGTATTAAACAAGACAGAACCAGTTGCCGAGTTTGATGGTTGGGCCACTGAGTTGTTTTTATTCTTTTTTTATCAACAGGACAGATCAAGGCATGGGAAAATCTCTGGTCATCGTTGAGTCACCGGCCAAAGCCAAAACGATCAATAAGTATCTGGGCAGCGAATTTATCGTCAAGTCCAGTGTCGGTCACATTCGTGATCTGCCTGTCAGCGGCAGTGGTAAAACCACCGCTGCGCGCGGAGGTAAAAAAAGCAGCGCTGAAGATAAAGCACAAAGAGCGCGTGAGCAGCTGGTTGCACGGATGGGGGTGGATCCGGACCATGGCTGGCAGGCGCGTTATGAAGTGCTGCCCGGCAAGGAAAAAGTCGTCAGTGAATTGAAAAAACTGGCCAAAGAGGCCGACGAGGTTTTCCTGGCAACGGATTTGGATCGCGAAGGGGAGGCCATCGCCTGGCACCTGCGCGAAACCCTGGGCGGTGATGACAGTCGCTACCGCCGGGTGGTATTCAACGAGATCACCAAAAAGGCCATCACCCAGGCGTTTGAAGCGCCGGGTCGCCTGGATATGAACCGGGTCAATGCGCAGCAGGCACGGCGCTTCCTGGATCGTGTGGTGGGGTATATGGTGTCGCCACTGCTATGGGCCAAGGTGGCCCGTGGCTTGTCGGCCGGTCGGGTGCAGTCGGTGGCAGTGCGTTTGATTGTTGAACGTGAGCGTGAAATTCGAGCCTTTGTGCCAGAAGAATACTGGGATGTGACCGCCCACCTGAACAATGTGGAGCAGCAGTCACTGTCCTGTTTGGTGGTCCGCCATCAAGGCAAGGCTTTTCGCCCGGTCTCACAGGCACAAACTCAAGCCGCGCTGGATGTGCTGACACCAGCCGACTACCAGGTCGCTGATCGCGAAGATCGGCCTACGACCAGCCGCCCCGGTGCGCCGTTCATCACCTCCACCTTGCAGCAGGCCGCCAGTACCCGCCTGGGCTTTTCAGTCAAGAAAACCATGATGCTGGCGCAGCGACTTTATGAAGCCGGGCATATCACCTATATGCGTACCGACTCCACTAACTTGTCGCAGGAAGCCATCGCGCATTGTCGTGACTGGATCAGCTCAACCCTGGGAGCCGACTATCTGCCGGAGAATCCCAATATTTACTCCAGCAAGGAAGGTGCCCAAGAAGCTCACGAGGCGATACGTCCGTCCAACGTGAAGCTGAAGGGTGCTGATATTCAAGGATTAGAGCGAGATGCCCAGCGCTTGTATGACTTGATCTGGCGTCAGTTTGTGGCCTGTCAGATGCCCCCGGCACGTTATTTATCCAGCAGCCTGACAGTTAAAGCGGGTGACTATGAACTCAAGGCCAAAGGCCGAGTGTTGCAGTTTGATGGTTTCACCCGTATCCAACCCGTGGCGGGCAAGCAGGTTGAAGATCAGGAATTACCAGATCTTAAAATTGGTGAAACCTTGAGCCTGGAGCGTTTGGAACCCAAACAACACTTCACCAAACCCCCGGCGCGTTTCACCGAGGCGGCTTTGGTCAAGGAGCTGGAAAAACGCGGAATTGGTCGGCCTTCAACCTACGCAGCCATTATTTCTACTATTCAGGATCGCGGTTACGTCAAGCTGGAAAACCGCCGCTTTTATGCTGAAAAAATGGGCGACATTGTCACTGATCGCCTGGTTGAGTCTTTCCATGACCTGCTCGATTACAGCTTTACGGCGCGTATGGAAGACTCGCTGGATCAGGTGGCCGAAGGGGAGGTTGTGTGGAAGGATCTGCTGGATCAGTTTTATCAGGATTTCCGCCAGCAGCTGGATCAAGCGCAATCGGCTGAAGGCATGCGCCCCAACCAGCCCGTTGAGACCAAGATTGCCTGTCCAACCTGTGAGCGCCCGATGCAAATTCGCATTGCTTCAACCGGCACCTTTTTAGGCTGTTCCGGTTATGCCTTGCCGCCCAAAGAGCGCTGCAAAACCACCATCAACCTGATGCCCGGTGATGAATTTGTTGCCAGTGATGACGATGAGGCTGAGGTCGATGCACTCAGAGCCAAAAGTCGTTGTGGCCTGTGTGGCACCGCGATGGATAGCTTTATCATTGATGAACAGCGCAAATTACATGTGTGTGGTAACAGCCCGGACTGCCCAGGCCATGAAATCGAACAGGGACAGTTCAAGCTCAAGGGTTATGAAGGCCCCACCCTGGACTGCGACAAGTGTGGCAGTGAAATGCAGCTGAAAAATGGTCGTTTTGGCAAGTACTTTGGTTGCACCAATGAGGCTTGTAAAAACACCCGTAAGCTGTTGAAAAATGGCGAACCAGCACCACCCAAGATGGATCCGGTGCCCATGCCTGAACTGGCCTGCCAGAAGGTGGAAGATCACTATGTGCTGCGTGATGGCGCCAGTGGTTTGTTTTTGGCGGCCAGTCAGTTCCCCAAAAAACGCGAAACCCGTCCACCCCTGGTCAGTGAACTCAAACCACACCGGGCGGAAATTGATCCCAAATATCACTATTTGCTGGATGCGCCAGAAGCGGACACCCAGGGCAATCCCACGGTGATACGCTTTTCGCGCAAGGCTAAAGAGCAGTATGTGCAAGCGGAGAAAAACGGTAAACCAACCGGTTTCAGAGCTTTTTGGGATGGGGCTCAGTGGCGTACAGAGGATAAAGCAGGGCGATGAATCCGGGGTTACGCAGCCGAGTCAATCAAAAGCTGCATCAGGCCTGGCTTTTGCTTGAGGCCGCAGCGCACCAGGCGGACCCACTGCAAGAGGTGGCCTGGCAGCAGGCCTGTTATGAAGGCGCGATCAAGGCGCTGGAAGGGGCGGGTCGAGCTTTTTTGAAAGAGCTGGCCAGCGCCTATCGTTTGCCTCCAGAAGGCATACGCAGCGTCAATGACCTGCAACAACTGGCAGATCGGCGTAGCCAGACTTTGCCTGAGCTGGTCAAGTGGGATATCGCGGCTCGTGATAAACGCCATCCGCTGGGGCAGCTGAATGAGCATCTGCGCTGGATGGAGTTGCAGGGTTTGAAACCCGCCGCGCCCTCAGCCCCTTCAACTCAAGGGGATATTCCGCTGCTGGTACAAGAAGACAATCCGAACAACCCCCTGGTGCGTTTGCAGCAGGCCAGAGATTTGCATCAGGGCATCAAAGGTTTGATTGAAACCCTGCGCCAGGGACTTTACGAAGAGTAGGCCGCTGACGCAGAGCTGAAGAAACCGGCGCTTAGTGCAAGCGCTGGCTAAAGTCCTCACGAATCAGACCGACCGCATAACCCTCAATACTGAATTCTTCAGCGCTCAAATCGACTCGAATTGGCGCGAAGTCTTCATTTTCAGCCAGCAACCAAACTTCCCGGCCTTTTTGCTGGAAGCGTTTCACTGTCACCTCATCACCGATCCGGGCAACCACCAGCTCACCATTTTTAGGTGCTTCTTTGGAGCGATGCACCGCCAGCAGATCACCTTCCATGATGCCGATGTTTTTCATGCTCAGGCCTTTAACGCGCAGAAAGTAATCCGCACGGCGGCGAAAGGCTTCAGGGTTGACCTGCAGGTGGTAATCGATATTCTGTTCTGCCAGCACCGGGCTGCCCGCAGCCACCTGACCCAGCACCGGAATACCCGGTTGCTCGGCTTCCAATGCGGCTTCCTCCTCTGGGGGTAAGCGGATGCCACGAGAAGTACCGGGCATCATTTCAATCGCCCCCTTGCGTGCCAAGGCGCGCAGGTGTTCTTCCGCCGCATTGGGTGAGCGAAACCCCAGTTGTGCAGAGATTTCTGCGCGCGTGGGCGGCATGCCGTTTTCTCTGACGGCTTGACGTATCAGGTCGAGCACTTCCTGTTGGCGTTTGGTCAGCTTGATCATCTGGACTCCAGTGGTTTTATATCCATCTGTTTTTTCATCCAGTATAGCTTTGCATACAGTGAGTGATCCGTCAACTTGTTGGCGAGCCTTTCACGGCAGCAGCTCAAAAATGACCTTGACCTGGGCGCTGGCTTCGACCTGGCTGGGTTCCAGCTCCGGGGCAGAGGCGCTCATCACCGCATCGGCTTCCATCATACGCATCATCGGCATGGGGCGTGGGCTGCCGAGTTCCTGCACGTAGAGGGCTTGTCCCAGGCGCATGCCACTGGCTGAGGCCAGGGTTTCGGCTTTTTCTCGCGCATCGGCCAAGGCCAGTGCCAGTGCCGGATTGCGCTGTTCATCCAGTTGCTGGCTGCGGTAGTTGATTGGTCCCAGGTTAGAGGGGCGGGCTTCAACCACCTGCTCTAACCACTGTCCGGCTTGCTCAACGGGCAAGCCCAGCAGACGCAGATCGCGTGACACCACATAACCGGTGATCTGCCAGGTGTCATTGCGCCGGGCATGGCGGGGCTGAATGCTGACCTGTCCCGCTTCCAGTCGTGCTCCTTCAGGCAGTTGGCGGCGCAACTGACGCTGTAACCGGGAGAAGTTCTGTTCCAGCTCTTGCATCGCCAGGCGTGAATCCCGGTGTTCGACGCTAAAGCTGGCGTGCAGATCGACCAGATCAGCTTCCAGCATTAAACGCGCCTGGCCGTTGACCTCAACATGAGGGGTGGGCGCCCAGGGGCTGGCCAGAAGCAGTTGAGGAAGGAGTCCAAAAACCAAAAAAGCGGGCAGCAAAAGCAGTTTTTTCATGAGGAAGGTTCCTTGTGATGAAAATCCCGACTGGTGGTATGCAGCCGCCAGACCAGCAAAACGGCTGCAAAGCTTAAACCGGCAATCAAGCCGTACCAAAACCCTTGGACACCCATTGGCCCCCAAGGGTTCGCTCCCATGCCTAACCACCAGCCACCACCTAACCCGATCAGCCAGTAAGAAAACAGCGTGATCAGCATGATGATACGTGTGTCTTTATAACCCCGCAGTGCGCCAGCGGCATTGACCTGCAAGGCGTCTGAAATCTGATAAAACACCGCCAGTTTGATCAATCCCATCGCCAGGTACTGAACCTCGGTATTGGGTGAATAGAGCTGCACCACCCAGGCAGCCGAAAGCCACATGAACAGTGCCGTCACCAGCGCGATCAGCAGGCTTAACTGCAAGCCATAAAAACTCACGGCACGCGCCTGAGCGGCGTTGCCACTGCCCAGTGCATGACCAACCTTGACGGTCAACGCCATGCCCAGACTCAGGGGAATCATGAACAGCAGGCCAGTAAAGTTAAACGCGACCTGATGACCGGCAACCACCACTTCACCCAGACCGCCAATGAACAGGGCAATGGTGGTGAAGAGTGAGGCCTCAACAAAAATCGACAGGCCGATGGGCAGGCCCACCCAGAGCAGGTGACGGATCATGCCGAAGTGTGGCCATTGCCACTGGCTGAAAATCGCAAAATGGCGGGTTAAACGGTGCCAGTGCACATACAGGCTGAGGAGAAATGCCATGAACCAGAAACTCAGCGCAGTGGCATAACCACAGCCGATGGCCCCCAGTTGGGGAAAACCCAGGTGACCATAGATGAGCACATAGTTAGCGGGAATATTCAGCAGCAAACCGGCCAGGCTGATCCACAGGATGGGGCGCGCATGGTTCATGCCTTCACACAAACAGCGTAAAACCTGAAAAAAAGCCAGCGCAGGCAGGCCCCAGACCAGGGCTTGCAGATAACCGCTGGCCAGATCCGCGACCGCTGCAGAAATGCCCATCAGCGTAAATACCCAGTGGGCATTGAGCATCAGCACGGCCGCCAGCACTATCATGAACAGTCCCACCCAGCTGGCTTGATGCACCGTGTGTGCCAGGCGATCCAATTGCTGGGCACCACGCGCCTGAGCCACCAAAGGCGTGGTCGCCAGCAGGGTACCAAAAATCAACAGCATCAAGGGTGCAAAAACACTGGTGCCCACGGCAACGGCAGCCAGATCGGTGGCGCTCAGGCGTCCGGCCATCAGGGTATCCACCACACCCATGCCGGTTTGTGCCAGTTGCGCACCCAATAGCGGCAGCGCCAGCAGAATCAGAGGCTGGTTATGCTGCCAAAAGGCTTTTAGATTCATGAGGGGGCGAATGAACTATCCGGGTAGCCTGGTGGCAACACAGAGGCGCGGCGCGCACTGGCGATGGTGACATACTGACCCACTTCAAAATGCTGGTGGCTGGGTGTGATCGCACAGTACTGCGCGCCATCCTGCTCCAGCACATAGAGGTAGTCATGCCCACGAAACTCGCGATCAACGACCCGCGCTGCGGTTGGGTTGTCGCTGGCGGTCAGGGTCAGGTCTTCCGGGCGCAGTGACAGGCTGACTTCCCCCTCACTGGATTGGCTGAGATGGATCGCGCCCAGCGGGGTGTGAGCCTGATCCCCCGCCGCCTTGCCTTGCAGCAGATTGGTATGACCAAGAAAACGCGCCACAAATGCATTGGCCGGGTGTTTGTACACCACCTGGGGTGAGTCCAGTTGAACCAGTTGCCCCTGGTGCATGACACCGA
>SKHR01000030.1 GCA_007116865.1 Marinospirillum sp.
CACATGATCGCCATGGGGTGAGCATCGCGGCGGAAGCCTTTAAAAAACTGTGTCAGTTGCTCGTGCACCATGGTGTGGCGGCGGATGGTGTTTTCAAACTTGTCGCGTTGCGCAGGGGTGGGCAGCTCACCATTGAGCAGCAGGTAGCAGAGCTCAATGTAGTCAGAGTGCTGTGCCAGTTGCTCGATGGGGTAGCCGCGATGCAGCAGAATGCCTTCATTGCCATCAATGAAAGTGATTTTGGACTCACAGGATGCAGTGGCTAAAAAGCCGGGGTCATAGGTGAAGTGACCGCTACTGCCAAGGGTTCGAACGTCAATGACATCAGGCCCTTGAGTGCCGGACAGGATGGGAAGTTCAAGCGCCTGCTCAACCCCATCAATCTTGAGTATTGCTTTTTTGTTGCTCATAAGGGCTCCTTATTTATTATGAAACGCACTCGCCTTAATCGTTTTAGAGTCGCACCACTATAGAAGTCCGTTCAGACTTGTCAATTACGCTTAATGGCTAGTTTGGGCGGTAAAGGCGCTGTGCAGAAGTTGGCTTTATGGTTTTGCCAAAGGGTATAGATTCGCTTATTTTGCTGCGTTGCACAACCTTTGGTTAGATTGCGTATCTGAAGTGGGGTTTCTATAATCACTCGCCTGCACCCAAGGTGCACATCTTAAATAAGAAGAGCAAACTGATTTGCCGTAAAGCTGTGCATCCATTAATCACCGCTTGCTGAAGGGGGATCCCCGGTGAGCACTTATCTAAAAGAGTGTGTGGACCGTGAAGAGTAAAAGACCTGTAAACCTTGATCTTTCGACGATCAAGTTACCTCTGTCAGCGCTGACATCCATTACTCACCGGATTACCGGTGTGATTCTGTTTGTCGGGCTGGTTTTTATTTTCTGGGCGCTGGATGTGTCCCTTTCGTCAGCAGAAGGCTTTGAGCGAGTGCGTGCTCTGCTGCAAGAAAACTTTTTGGCGAAGTTTGTGTTGTGGGGGCTGCTCTCCGCACTGGCTTACCATTGTGTGGCCGGAATCAAGCATCTGATCATGGATCTGGATATTGGGGTGAACCTGGAATCAGGGCATCGCATGTCACAGGCGGTGGTTGTGGTGTCCCTGGTACTGATTCTACTGGCGGGGGTCTGGGTATGGTAACCAATATTACAAACTTTGGGCGTAGTGGTCTGGCGGATTGGCTGCTTCAGCGTATTACGGCTGTGATTCTGCTGGCTTATACCCTGTTCATGGTGGGGTTCTTCTTGTTGAACCCCGGTGTTGACTATGAAGCCTGGTCAGGTTTGTTCCAGTGCACACTCATGCGAATCTTCAGTCTGCTTGCATTGCTGTCTTTGGCGGCACATGCCTGGATCGGCCTGTGGACGGTGGCCACTGACTATATGAAACCAACGGGAATTCGTTTGGCGTTTCAGTTGGTTGTGATTCTTGCCCTGTTTGCCTTCGTGGTCTGGGGCGTTCAAGTTTTGTGGGGAGTCTAATTCATGTCAGCACTTCGTACGCTCGAATTTGATGCCATCATTGTTGGTGGCGGTGGCTCAGGTTTGCGAGCCGCATTGCAGTTGGCCCAGTCAGGACGTAAGACGGCCGTGATTTCCAAGGTGTTTCCAACGCGTTCACACACGGTATCTGCCCAGGGCGGGATCACCTGTGCCATCGCTTCGGATGATCCAAATGATGATTGGCGCTGGCACATGTACGATACCGTCAAGGGTTCCGACTACATCGGTGATCAGGACGCGATTGAGTATATGTGTAATGAAGGCCCGAAGGCGGTTTTTGAGCTGGAACATATGGGGCTGCCTTTCTCACGGACTGAGCAGGGTCGAATTTATCAACGCCCGTTCGGTGGTCAGTCCAAGGATTTTGGTAAGGGTGGCCAGGCGGCACGGACTTGTGCTGCAGCTGACCGTACTGGTCATGCCTTGTTGCATACCCTGTATCAGGCCAACATCAAGAACAACACGACTTTTTTGAATGAGTGGTACGCGGTTGATCTGGTGAAGAATGTCAAGGATGACGTGGTGGGTTGTATTGCCCTGTGCATCGAAACGGGCGAAACCGTGTTTGTGAAGTCTAAGGCAACTGTATTGGCGACCGGCGGTGCAGGGCGCATTTATGCCTCGACCACCAATGCGCTGATCAATACCGGTGATGGTATCGGTATGGCGTTGCGGGCGGGCTTCCCGATGCAGGATATGGAAATGTGGCAGTTCCACCCAACCGGTATTGCTGGTGCGGGTACGTTGGTGACTGAAGGTTGTCGCGGTGAGGGCGGTTACCTGATCAATAAGGATGGCGAGCGCTTTATGGAGCGTTATGCACCCAATGCTAAGGATTTGGCGGGTCGTGATGTGGTGGCTCGTTCGATGGTGCTTGAGATTCTTGAAGGTCGTGGTTGTGGTGAAAATGGTGATCACGTCTTCTTGAAACTGGATCACCTGGGTGAAGAGGTGCTCAATAAGCGGCTGCCAGGTATTTGTGAGCTATCGAAAACCTTTGCTCATGTGGATCCGGTCAAGGCGCCTATTCCTGTGGTGCCGACTTGCCACTATATGATGGGCGGTATTCCAACCAATATTCATGGCCAGGCAGTCACGCGCGATGCCAATGGCAATGACAAGATCGTCAATGGCCTCTATGCCTGTGGTGAAGCAGCCTGTGTTTCGGTTCACGGTGCCAACCGTCTGGGTGGTAACTCACTGCTGGATCTGGTGGTCTTTGGTCGTGCAGCTGGTCAGTATATCGAGCAGGCGCTGGATCAGGGGATTGCCTATGACGAAGCCTCCGCTTCGGATATTGATGCTTCCATGAAGCGCATGACCCGCTGGAATGAATCCAAGGGTGGTGAGCCAGTAGCAGCCCTGCGTGCGGAGCTACAAACCTGTATGCAGAACTACTTTGGCGTATTCCGTGATGGTGAGTACATGGAGAAAGGCATCGCTCAGCTGCAAGACCTGCGGGGTCGTATTGCAGAGGCCAATCTGGGCGACAAGAGCAACGCCTTCAACACTGCGCGGATTGAAGCACTGGAGCTGGATAACCTGCTGGAAGTCGCTGAGGCGACGGCGATTGCGGCCAACGAGCGCAAAGAAAGCCGTGGCGCCCACAGCCGTAATGACTATCCAGAGCGGGATGATGCCAACTGGTTGAAGCACTCTCTGTACATGCCGGCAACCAAAACCCTCGAACAGCGCGACGTCAATATGGCGCCAAAACTGGTTCAGGGTGACCTGCTGAAGCACTTTGTACCCAAAGTGCGTACCTACTGATCAGACTTGCCGAGTGGAGAAAACAATGCTTCAGGTATCTGTGTATCGTTACAATCCGGAAACGGACAAAGCGCCGACCATGCAGGACTTCGAGATCGACACCAAAGGCAAGGATCTGATGGTGCTGGACGTGCTGGCGCTGCTGAAAGAAAAAGACAATGGTCTGGCTTATCGTCGTTCTTGTCGGGAAGGGGTTTGTGGCTCTGACGGCATGAA
>SKHR01000202.1 GCA_007116865.1 Marinospirillum sp.
CCCTGGAACACCTCACGTTCATCAGTGATGTCCCGCTCCATCAAGAGAATATCGACTCGACGGTTGCTTGAACGCCCTTCTGGCGTTGCGTTGGTTGCGATTGGGCGTGCATCCCCATTGCCAACCACATAGAGATACTCTTCATTCAGATTGCTCAACCAGGTCAGCTCATGAGCCACGGATATGGCACGTGCTGCCGACAACTCCCAGTTAGAGCGGTAACGTTCGGTATAGATGGGAATATTATCGGTATGGCCGCCAACGATCACATACATCTCGTACTCAGCGATCAGCTCACCCACACGCTGGATGATGGGCACCATTTGTGGTTCTAACCAGTCACTGCCAGAGCCGAAAGCAGCATCATCCGGAAAACGAATAATGATGTGATCCTCATCATGATCGACAATGATCAGACCGCGCTCAATTTCGTCAGTGAAGTTGGTTTGCAGACGATTGCCCAGTGCATCCAGCTGGTTTTCTTCCCCGGTGCTTTCACGGGTTGGCTGCTCAGGTTTGATTGGCTCAATGATGTTTTCCGTGCGCGGTGGGTTGTCCACCGGAATCAGGTTCATCGGGTTCATCATCTGAAAGCCAAAAGCTTCGCGTAGCGCCATGGAAATGGCCCGAAACCTTTCCTGTTCCAAGGTTGAGAAAGACAGAATCAAAACGAAGAACACCAGCAGCAGGGTCATCATGTCCGCAAAGGTCACCATCCATTTAGGCACAGGTGCATCTTTGCTTTCTTTTTTCTTCTTCTTGGGCGGCTGGTTCAGCATGTTATCCGACCTCCGGGCAGGCAGGTTTTCACCTACTCGGCTTCTTCAGCGACATTAGTGCCGCGCTGGTATTCGGGCAGATAGGTTTCTAGCAGCTCATCCAGAACTTGTGGATTCATACCGTTATAAATACCCATCACGGAATCAATGATCAGCTCCATATTGTTAGCCATTTCATCGCCCTTGCGTCCTAGCTTGTCTGCGATAGGAATGAAAACCAGCTGCGCAAACAGTGAACCATAAAAGGTAGTCAGCAGTGCGATTGCCATGCCTGGACCCAGGGCGGTCGGATCATCCAGGTTATTCAACATGGCCACCAGGCCAACGAGCGTACCGATCATGCCGAAGGCCGGTGCCAGATCGCCAAAGGTTCTGAATACACTTTCACCGATTGATTTTCGTTCAAGGGTCTGCGACATTTCCTTGTGCAGTACTTCCTGAATAAACTCAGGGGCGCTGCCATCCACACACATTTGAATGCCTTTTTGAAAAAAAGGATTCTCGATAGGCTCATCCTCTAAGCCTAGCAGACCGTTACGTCGAGCAATGCGGGAAAGACGATTGGCTAACGCAATGATTTCTCTTGGGTTGTCATTGCGCTCAAAAAAGGCCGTGATCAACCCTTCTTTGATGCCCACCAAATAACTTTGTACACGATACTTGATCAGGGCGGCGGAAAAAGTTCCTCCCAAAACCAGCAAAATACCCGGCAGGTTAAAGAAGAGGCCTAAATCCGCACTGGTGATAATGGCCAGAATGACCAGAGTTAATCCCAGCACGACCCCTATGAGTGTAGCAAGATCCATATTGCGATCCTTTATCGTGTCGCAGTGTAGGGTGGGCGCACAGTCAGTGCGAAAACCTGCTTATCATAACAGCCATCTGACCTTAAATCAGCCACCTAAGCAGTCTCCGTCATTTTGATGTCGTCTCTGTTATACTGTAAAGTCTAATATTGTTATTGGAACCAATAAAGCGCACAAGACTCTGTAAGGGTGTTCAAAACCTGCACAGATCATTTAACGGCAGCTTGTGCAAAAATTTGAATGGAAAATTCATTGTTAACTAAAAGAGTTAGGAGAACCTGATGTTTAAAAAAGCCAGTTTTTTTATCGCCGCCGGGCTATTGGCTGTTGCTCCCGTTCAAGCAGATCTCTTTGAACCGGAAGATGCCGTCAAATATCGCCAAGCACTCTACCAAACCTTTGCATCTCAGATGAGCGTGATGGGTGCCATGCTTCAAGGCAATATTGAATTTGATGCGGCTGAAATCAACCGTCGTGCGACCAATATGGCCAATACTGCCGTGATGATGGGCGACACCTACTTCCCCGCTACTCGGGGTGTAGAGACGTCAAACATGCGTGATCGGGCCTGGGAAAATATGAGTGACTTTCAAGCCAAAGGTGCTGCGTTTGGAGAAGCCTTGACCGCTTTGGTTGAGCAGTCTTCTCAGTCAGACTTCAGTCTGCGTGATGCGCGCAGTGCGGTCGGTGCAGTTCAGCGCTCTTGCCGTAGCTGTCATGACGACTACCGCGCACGTTGATCCCCTGCGCGTTAGCGCATGAAAAAAGGCCAGTGGTGTTAAAACCGACTGGCCTTTTTTTCTGGGCGGCTTTTAACGCCAATGAAAGACCCATAATACAGTGACCAGGGCCAGCGCAGCGGCAATACCGAAACGCACCCAAGGGAACCCAAGGTTTTTAGCATCCGCGCGCAGATCCGCTGCCTGCTGACCAGGTGTCAGCGACTTTTTACCACTGAGCATGGCCAACAACAGCCCCTCGCCTTTGATTTTATAAAGCAGGATCGCCGACACATGTAGTCCAATCAGCACGAGCAGTACATCGAAGAAACGATGATGCCAGCCCCCCATCCACTCAGCGGTTGAGCGCGCAACCAGATCATTCAAGGGGCCAGGGTAGATCCAGTCGTCAATAAACAGGCCTGTGATCAGTTGAAAGGTCACCGCCCCCATCAGCACCAATACCATGATGCCCCCCAAGGGGTTATGGCTCAGATACAGGGGTTTGTCCTTTTGGAAAAAGCGCAATAGGTAACAGCCAATTGAACGGGGTCCATAGATAAAATGGGTGAAACGTGCGTAGGGGGTGCCAATAAAGCCCCATAACAGACGATAGATCAGTACCCCCATCAACAGCTGGGCAAAAATCATGTGCTTTTCGGTTTCCAGGCGGGTAAACCAAAGTGCAAAAAGCAGTAGCGGCAAAGACCAGTGAAACACTCTGACAGACCAATCCCAGACAGCAACAGATTCTTTGCTATGGAGTTTTTGATTCATCCAGGTTTCTCCTGTGGATTAAACAATGGTATAACTTGTTAGTGTATCAGCAGTTAGACTCAAGAGGCCAATGACATGACGCAAGACTTGGCAGGCATGCGCCGCACCTATGCGCTGGATGACCTGAATGAAGAAAAAGCGGGTGACTGCCCTTTCCAGCTGTTTACTCGCTGGCTCAGTGACGCGTTAGAAACAGAAACGCTGGATCCCAATGCGATGACCCTGGCAACGGTTGATTCAGAGGGGCGACCCAAAGCGCGGATATTGCTGCTCAAAGGCTTCAGTCCTGAGCATGGCTGGGTATTTTATACCAACTATGCCTCAGACAAGGGCCAGGAGCTGGATCACAACCCCCAGTGCACGCTGTTGTTCTGGTGGCCTGCACTGCAAAGACA
>SKHR01000055.1 GCA_007116865.1 Marinospirillum sp.
CGCACACCACAACGCGCCAAACGTGGCTGCGCCAGATCGAGCATGTCCTGGGAGGGTTCGGTCAGCAACACCTGATGCCCCTGGCGTGCCAGCCAGGCGCTGATTTGTCCCATGCCGCCACCCACCTCAAGCACTCGCAACGGCCCTTGATCCAGCGGCAATTCTGCACGCATGCGGTCACGCAGAATTCTCAGCCGCAGGCGACCCTTGGCAGTGGCGTAGATATTGTGGGCAAACTTATCCGCCAGGCCGTCGAAAAAACGATCCTGGCGGCGTGGCTGGTCAGGCTTTGAAGGGATCTCTGAGGATGATGGTTTCTTCACGATCCGGGCCAGTGGAGATGATGTCGATCGGCGCACCGATTTGCTTTTCCAGGAAGGCAATATAGTCCCGCGCATTTTGCGGCAGTTCCGCCAGGGTTTTGGCACCCACCGTGGATTCCGTCCAGCCGGGCAGTTCATGATAAACCGGCGCGACGGCGGCAAAACCTTCGGCATCAACCGGGGTATCGATTTCGTTGCCGTCTTTATCGCGATAGGCCACACACACCTGCAGGGTGTCCAGGCCATCGAGCACGTCCAGCTTGGTCAAACAGATGCCAGACACTGAGTTGACCTGCACCGCATAACGCAGGGCCACCGCATCAAACCAGCCACAGCGCCGCGCACGACCGGTGGTGGTGCCGAATTCATGGCCTTTTTCAGCCAGGTGCTTGCCGTTGTCATCCCACAGCTCAGTGGGCATTGGGCCTGAGCCAACACGGGTGGTGTAAGCCTTGGTGATACCGAGAATGTAATCCAGATACAAGGGGCCAAAGCCTGAACCCGTGGCCGTACCGCCCGCAGTGGTGTTGGAGCTGGTGACAAAAGGATAGGTGCCATGGTCGATATCCAGCAAAGAACCCTGCGCGCCTTCAAACATGATGTTGGCGCCTTCACGACGCAACTGGTGCAAGTAATGGGTGGTGTCAGTGATCATCGGGCGCAACTGCTCAACGTAGTCCATGCACTCTTCCAACACCTGCTGGAAATCAACGGGATCTTCTTTGAAGTAGTGCTGAAGCACAAAGTTGTGATAATTCAGCACTTCACCCAGCTTGGCGGCAAAACGCTCGCGGTGCAGCAGATCACCTAAACGCAGGCCACGACGTGCAACCTTGTCTTCGTAGGCCGGGCCAATTCCACGCCCGGTAGTGCCGATTTTGGCCTCGCCGCGCGCCAGTTCACGCGCCGCATCCAGACGCACATGGTAAGAAAGAATCAGCGGGCAGGAAGCCGAAAGCTTGAGGCGATCACGCACTGGTACGCCACGATCTTCGAGCATGCGGATTTCTTTGATCAGCGCATCGGGGGCCAGTACCACACCGTTGCCGATCACACAGACGACTTTTTCCCGCAAGATGCCGGAAGGGATCAGGTGAAGCGCAGTTTTTTCACCATTCACGACCAGGGTGTGGCCTGCATTATGGCCACCTTGGAAGCGCACAACGGCTTGCGTTTCCTCGGTCAGCAGGTCAACGACCTTGCCCTTGCCTTCATCTCCCCACTGGGTCCCTAGTACGACGACATTCTTGCCCATGTTGCTCTCTCAGTCATTCAAACGACCCTGCGTGAAGACAGGGTTTGGATTATTCATTTTCAGCTTAATAGCCAGCGCTGACCTTGTTTTTGGATCACTTTGGCACTGGGTGGCCGCTTATCATGGTCTAACATCACCACCACTCGATGCCCCTGCTCGCGCAGCTGACGGATCAACTGCAAGCCTTGCGGGTCTGCATGCATGGCTTGAGGGGCATACCAGATCTCCTGCTCTTCGGTTTCCAAAGGGCGCAGGGTTGCCAGCATTTTCAAATCGGTTGAAAAACCCGTTGCCGGGCGCGCCCGACCAAACTCTTTACCGATTTGGTCGTAACGCCCGCCTTTCGCCAGTGCCTGACCCAGGCCCGGTACATAGGCGGCAAAAACCAACCCTGTATGATAGTGGTAACCGCGCAACTCGGAAAGATCCAAATACACATCAACATCGGGATAAGCCGCTTTTAAACGCTCCGCCAGACGCCGCAAATCCTGCAAGGCGGCCAGCACATCATCCGGTGCCAGTGCCAGCAGGCTATCGGCACGATCCAGCACATCCAGCCCGCCGTTGAGTTGACCCAGTTCACGAATCAGGCTCACTGCTGGCTGGCTGGCATAAGGGGCTAAAAGCGCATCCAGCTCACCCAGACGCTTGTGCTGGAAAATATCAAACAGATCTTCCGCGACCTGGTCAGGCAGCACCGCAGCTTTCAGTAAACCACGATAAATACCCACATGCCCCAGATCCAGGCACAAATCTGTGGCTCCGGCCTGCAGCAGGGTTTCCGTCATCAGCGAAACCACTTCCAGATCACTGGCAACACCGGCATGTCCGAACAGTTCCGCACCCAGTTGAATCGGTGAGCGTGAACCCAGCAGATTATCCGCACGGGTACGCAGAATCTCGGTGGAATAGCAAAAACGCGCAATGCCTTCTTTGGCCATGGAGTGCGCATCCATCCGTGCGACTTGCGGCGTCACGTCAGCGCTCACGCCCATCATGCGTCCGGTCACCTGATCCGTGAGCTTGAAGGTTTGCAAATCCAGGTCACGACCGACACCGGTCAGCAAGGACTCTAAAAACTCAACCTTGGGCGGCAATACCAGGTCATAACCCCAGGCATGGTATAAGTCCAACAGCTGACGGCGCAGTGTTTCTATCTGACGTGCCTGCGGCGGTAACATTTCGTCCATGCCATCAGGCAGCATCCATAGATCGGCCAGACTCATCCTCGACTCCTATCTTTCTGATGCAACTGAAACACAAAAGCCGGAGGCAAGCCTCCGGCAAGTCATTCACCCGGCGTTTAACGCCGCCCCTGAGGTGACTCCAAATAACGGAAAAACTCAGAGTTAGGGCTGATCACCAGGATGTCGCCACTGGAGTTAAAGCTCTCACGATAAGCCTGCAGGCTGCGGGTAAAGCTGAAGAATTCCGGATCTTGCTGGAAGGCTTCAGCATAGATACGTGCCGCTTCGGCATCCCCTTCACCGCGCAGGATTTCCGAATCACGCTGGGCAGAGGCCAGAATCACCTCGCGGTTACGATCCGCTGCTGCGCGAATCCGCTCAGCCTGCTCTTGACCCTGGGCACGATATTCACGCGCTTCACGCTGACGCTCTGTGCGCATCCGCTCATAAACCGAGTTGGACACTTCAGTCGGCAGGTCGATCTGCTTGACACGAATATCCAGAATCCGCACACCCATTTCACGACGCAGGGCAGCGGTCAGCTCTTCAATCGGGCGCTCCATCAGCTCATCACGCTGCTCACTGACGATTTCCACCAATGTGCGACGACCGAATTCGTTACGCAGGCTTTCATCCACCCGTGGCGCGATCAAACGCATGGCGGCTTGTTCATCACCGGCGGTTGCTTCGTAGTAGC
>SKHR01000241.1 GCA_007116865.1 Marinospirillum sp.
AGCGACATGACCAGCAGACCATGAACCGCAGGATCAGGTGAAGACGGGCGATACATGGCATCAAAAGGCAAGCCGGTGAAAGGAATCAACCGGTCACCAACACGGACTTCCTGGAAGGTATTGGCCAATTGTAAAACAGCGGGCTGACCGTTTTCGGCACTGACCAGACGAGCCACACCCAGCGCTTGAGCGCGATGTCCTAATACGCGACGCGTGATCGGATCACGAACTGGCTCCAGGTCACGATAGACACTATAAAACTCGACTTCTGCCGGTTCTGCACCCAGGGCCTGAATACGATCACCGCTGGCGCCCATCGTCCGACCATTATTGATATCGACGATGTAAAGTGCCTCTTCAAAGGTGCGCGGGTCAGTGATCAGGTCACGATTCAGGAAGGCATCAATGGTATCCAGAGGCAGGAAAGGAATCGGCTCCTGCTGGGTCATCACCCGAAGTCTGGGCTCCAAACGCAAAGAAGGTGCCAGACCTTCAAAGTCGAGCAAGTGGATGATATCCCCGGGATAAATCAAGTGAGGGTTTTCGATATTGGGGTTGGCCTGCCAGAGCTGTGGCCACATCCAAGGGTCATCAATATACATTTCAGAGATCGACCAAAGCGAGTCTCCGCGTTGAACTTCGTAGCGTTTCGGCGCATCAGGCTTTAAACTAACCGCCTGCAATGCAGAAGACAGCCCCAGCAGCAATAACGCTACCAGGCAGTTACGAAAAAGAGATGTCAGCATAACGTCACCCTTGCTAATGACCAAAACTCTCAGGCTTTGGAAATGTCCAAGCCTCCGTGCATTTACATATTATTGCACTTTGCCTGAAAGCAGTTAACAGGACAAGGGGCAATCATCAACAACCGAGCAGACTCTGCGTGACCTGAAACCAACATGAGCCTACTGAATATTTTAGAATACCCCGACCCGCGCCTGCGCACTCAGGCTTCCCCTGTGACGCCAGAAGAGTTTACCGATGGGTTACAAAAACAGATCGACGACATGTTTGAAACCATGTACGCCGCACCGGGCATCGGTCTGGCGGCCACTCAGGTGGATTACCACAAACAGCTGATCGTCATTGATGTTTCAGAAACCAAGGATCAACCTCTGGTTCTGATCAATCCTGAATACACCCCACTCGATGACGAATGGGAGATGATGCAGGAAGGCTGCCTGTCTGTGCCCGAATATTACGCAGATGTGAAGCGTCACACCAGGATACAGGTCAAGGCTTTGGATCGTGACGGCCAACTCCAGACCTTCGACTGCGATGGCCTGCTCGCCCACTGCGTGCAACATGAAGTCGATCACCTGCGCGGCATCGTCTTTGTTGATTACCTCTCGCGCCTTAAGCAGGAGCGGGTGCGTAAAAAACTCATTAAACGTCAACGCGCCTAACCTCGCTGGAGATCATCATGCGCCTGATATTTGCTGGCACCCCCGAGTTTGCCGCAGTCTGCCTGGATCAACTGATCAACCACCTGCCGGAAAATGTCGAGCTGGTCGGTGTCTGGACCCAGCCAGATCGACCCGCTGGCCGAGGGCGCAAGCTGAAACCCAGCCCCGTCAAGATGCGTGCTCAAGCCGCAGGTATTCCCGTTCATGATCCGGTGACTCTGCGTGATGCCAGCGCCCAGGCAGAAATTGAGGCCTGCCAGGCGGACCTGATGATCGTGGTGGCCTACGGCCTGATCCTGCCCCAGTCTGTGCTGGATTTACCACGTCTGGGTTGCGTGAATGTGCATGCCTCCTTGTTACCGGCATGGCGTGGCGCAGCACCGATTCAGCGCGCCCTGCTGGCTGGCGATCCGGAAACCGGCGTCACCCTGATGCAAATGGAAGCCGGACTGGACACCGGCCCCATGCTGGCCAAACGCTCTTGCCCTATCCGCCCAACTGACACCAGCCAGTCACTTCATGACACTCTGGCCACTCTCGGCGCTCAACTACTGACCGATTCACTCCCCGCCCTGCTGTCGGCCGCCCTTATAGCAGAAGCACAAGCGGACAGTCAGGCCACCTACGCCAGCAAGCTGACCAAAGAAGAAGCCCAACTGGACTGGCGGCTTCCTGCTGCCGTACTGGATCGATCGGTTCGAGGTTATAACCCCTGGCCGGTGGCCTGGTTTGAAGATCAACAGCAGGTTATTCGCGTCTGGCAAAGCCAGGCCCTGGATCTGGAGCACAACGCCACACCCGGCACCCTGTTGGATATCGATAAAGAAGGATTGATCCTGGCCTGTGCTGAAGGCTGCTTGAAACTCCTGCGTCTACAGCTCCCAGGCACACGGCAAATGAGTGCTGCCGACCTGCTGAATGGGCACCCTGAGCGCTTCCAGGTTGGCCAGGTGTTCGGAGTCACCTCATGAATCCGGGTGTTTTGCCTCGTCTGCGCTCTATTCAGGCCCTCACTCCAGTGCTGAACCAGCAGGCCTCACTGAGCACCAGCCTGCCCGCTGCTCAGTGCGATCTGAGTGCCGAAGACGCGGCCCTGGTTCAAGCCCTGGCATTTGGTGTGTGTCGTTTTTTTGTGCGCTTGCAATGGCTGAGCAGTCAACTGCTGGAACGCCCGCTCAAGCCCAGGGATCAGGATGTGCAAATCCTGCTATTGATTGGTCTTTACCAGCTTCAGGCCGGGCGCGTGGCCGACTACGCCATCCTCGACACCTGCGTTGAAACCAGCAAGTCGCTCCACAAACCCTGGGCCGCCAAGCTGCTCAACGCCTGTTTACGGCGTTATTTGCGGGAAGCCGACGCACTGAATGCACAAGCGGATCAAAAAGAAGCCACGCGTTATTCTCTGCCTGCCTGGCTGCTGAAAAAACTCAAAAAAGCCTACCCCAAACACTGGACCAGGATTGCCGAAGCCAGCAATCAACAAGCGCCCATGACTCTGAGAGTCAATCCACGCAAGATCAGCCGCGAAGACTGGCTGGCCGCCTGTGAAGCCGCAGGGTTTGCAGCCCAGCCCACCTCACTCAGCCCCTGGGGGGTGCAGTTGGAAAAGCCCTGCCACCCAACCCTGTTGCCGGGTTATGCGCTGGGCCACTTCAGTGTCCAAGATGAATCCGCACAACTGGCCGCACTGCTGGTTCAGCCGCAAACAGGTGAACACCTGCTCGATGCCTGCTGCGCGCCCGGCGGCAAAACCACTCATCTGGCTGAGCTGGCAGATCTCAAATTGCTGGCGCTGGATGTGGACGCCCAGCGTCTGGTGCGGGTCAAAGAAAACCTTGAACGCCTGGCATTAAATGCTGAAGTGATCGCCGCTGATGCCGCCGCGACCACAGACTGGTGGGATGGCACCCGCTTTGATGCCATTTTGCTCGATGCACCCTGCTCAGCCACCGGCGTGATTCGTCGTCATCCCGATATCAAACTGCTGCGCCGTGAAAGCGACCTGGATGCACTGATCGCCAGCCAAAGCCAGTTGCTGGACGCCCTCTGGCC
>SKHR01000126.1 GCA_007116865.1 Marinospirillum sp.
GCCTCAACCCGCCCCCAAAGCGATGATGGCAAACACTTTAAGCCGCTACTGGTTCAAGGGCTGGCCTTGATGTCCATGGCTTTTCTGGTGGATCAAACCACACCAATGATTTGGCGTGGCCCGATGGCAGCCGGTGCCTTTCAGCAACTGCTAAACCAAACCCTCTGGGATCAACTGGATTACCTGTTGATTGACATGCCACCAGGCACAGGTGACATTCAGCTGACTCTGGCTCAAAAGGTCAAGGTGGCTGGTGCCGTCATCGTGACGACCCCCCAGGACATCGCCCTGCTGGATGCCCGCCGAGGCATCGAAATGTTCCGTCAGGTCAAGGTGCCGGTACTGGGTGTGGTGGAAAACATGAGTCTGCACCAGTGCTCGGCTTGCGGGCATGCTGAACCCATTTTTGGTGAAGGTGGTGGTGCGCAGGTTGCCGAGGCTTATCAAACCCAATTGCTTGGCAAGCTGCCACTGGCCTTGTCGGTGCGTCAGCATTCAGACCAGGGCAGTCCGATTGTTTTCAGTGAACCAGACAGCGCCGCTGCCCAACACTTCCAGCAGATCGCGGAGGCTGTTCATCGGGCGGTGTCACAAAATGATGCGGATACCGGACCAGAGATCGTGTTTACCGATTAACCCCGATACTTCCAGGCACCCCAAGCCCCGAGCAGCAAGGCGATACTGCCCGTCACAAAGTATTGCCAAACCTGCTCCGGGTATTGACCGGTGATATTACGAATCAGCACCGTATCCATCCGCTGGTGAAGATCGTAACCCCAGTAAAGCAGCAAAATCCCCATAAAAATCAAAATAAAACTTAACGCACGTTTCATTCGTTTGACTCCGATGGCTCAGCGCTCAACCAATCACTGATGGGCTGAGCCAGATGATCACGTTCCAGCACTTCTAGCTGGGCCAGTTTTTGCATCAGTTGATCCGGTAGCGGCAGATTCTCTGGCCACTGAGAAACGGGCGGCAGCCGCCAAGGTAAAGTCTGTAACCAGTCCGCCAGGGTGACCTGGTGATAGTCGCGGCCGGCAACCCAGGCATCTCGCTCGGTATCCAGAATCAGCCAGCCTTGAGTTTGCAGTGTATGCATCAGTTGTTGCCAAGCATCTGGATTCATACTGCCGACACTCTGGCGCAGCTCACTGTCAGACACCCCCTGCCCCTGTACAAACTTTTGCCATACCTGGGCGATCACCACCAACCCTTGCAAAGCAACAGGCAAACGATCAATTCTGGGGCCTTCTTCCTCTCCGGCACCCAACAAAGCCACCCACTCGCCACAAAGCAGAATCAGCATCCAGGACAAATAGATCCATAACAAGAACAAAGGCACGGCGGCAAACGCGCCATACACTAGTTCATAACTGGGAAACCCCGTCACAAACCAGGTAAAGGTTTTCTTGGCCAGCTCAAACAAAAAGGCCATGAGCAAACCGCCATACAGGGCATGTTTGAATCTCACCTTGCAGTGCGGCACCGCCCAATACAAGAGGGTGAATGCCAGACTGCTGAGCACAAAGGGTAAAAAACGCAGCAAACCGCCAGAGCCGCCAACTGGCTCTGCCAGTTTTTCCAACAGGGGCAAAGAAGTCAGGTAAGAACTGAGCATGATGCCTGCTCCCAGGAGCATGGGGCCGAGTGTCAGCACCGTCCAGTAGATTAAAAAAGCCTGGAGTCCACGGCGGGGCTTTTCGACTCGCCAGATGCCGTTGAAAGCCTTTTCAATATTAACGATCATCATGCCTGCGGTCAGAATCAAAAATGCCACACCCACCAGGGTGAGCTGTCGAGCCTGAGTCGCAAAACTGCCCAGATAATCCTGTACCACTTCGCCCGTTGCCGGCACAAAGTGTTGAAACAGCAAGCCTTGCAGCTGATCCCCTACCCCTCTAAAAACAGGCAGAGCAGCTAACATCGCATAGGTAACGGTCAGTAGTGGTACCACTGCAAACAAAGAGGTATAGGTTAAGGCAGCCGCATTTCTGGGGCCTTCATCACTAAAAAAACGCTGCACTACACGGCGTAACATACGCACAGGGTAGAAGCCCAAAAGAGGCGCCGCTAAGTGAGCAAAACGAGACATAAGATGGTTCCTTAATCAAGGGCGCGAAGGTACACTGCACGCTATCCAACCTAACACAAACAGACAGCTAGAGTATGCCACAACCCTATATTCTGATTCTTTACTATTCACGCCATGGCAGCGTGCTCAACATGGCCAAAGAAATGGCGCGTGGCGTTGAGTCGCTGACCGGCATTGAAGCACGCCTTCGCTGTGTTCCAGCGGTCTCAGCCGTCTGCGAAGCCACTGAACCAGATATTCCAGAAACAGGACATATCTACTGCGAAGAAGACGACCTGCGTCACTGTAGCGGTTTGCTGCTCGGCAGCCCGACCCGGTTCGGCAATATGGCCGCACCAATGAAATACTTCCTCGACTCGACCAGTGGTCTTTGGATGTCTGGCGCATTGATCAACAAGCCTTTTGGTGTGTTCACTTCAACCGCCAGCCTGCATGGCGGTCAAGAGTCCACACTCTTGACTATGGCGCTCCCCCTTCTTCATCACGGCATGCTTTGGGCTGGCCTGCCTTATAGCCTGGCTGAGCTGGCCACCACCCAGTCCGGCGGCACACCTTACGGAGCCAGTCACTGGTCAGGGCAAGCGGGCAAAACTCAGCTAACGGCGGAAGAAATCCGTCTTTGTCGTGCTCAAGGAGAACGCGTTGCTCGTCTAGCCCTGAAGTTACAGGGGGGCTCATGAAACCCGCCGCTCCGCTGCCAGAACGCGCCCTCAACCAGCGCCTGTTCATCAGTCGGCTCATCACGCTGAGCAGTTACTTCTTGCTGCTGTTGTTATTGCTGCTGGAACTGATTTTGTACCCACCTCCAGAAGAAGCTCGTTTTTTGGTGATCCTGCTGGTGCTTTGGCTGCCGCTGCTGGCTTTTTTGCCCTTTATTTGGGCTGAAAAGCCCAGAGCCCATGCCTGGTTGTGTTTTGTCAGCTTGATTTACTTTACTCAGGGAGTGACTACCGCGTTTGTGCCCGGCAAAGGCGGCATAGGTTTTATGATCGCGCTGATTTCACTACTGCTTTTCACCGCAGCAATGCTTTTCGGGCGCTGGAAAGGGATGCAGCTCAGAGGTGCGGTGATCAAATCAGCCGAGTCTTGAGTCTTAATGCCGGTTGCCTAGCGAGCTTGCGTCAAATCAAGTAGCAGCTGAACAACACTCAGCCAAGCCTCCTGCTCTGAACGACCAGAGCGCACTGCAGAGGTAAAGGCACCAATCTGCAAGTGAGCGCTGGTGCCCTTATTGAGGATTTTAGCACAGGTTTCCAGCTCGGCCTCACAGTGCAAAGCCACCGCATCTTCACGCAGCAAGTCCATCAGTTCGAACAAGAGCTGCTTGTACGGACGTATTTCACCCGTTCCCAAATCAACTAAACC
>SKHR01000107.1 GCA_007116865.1 Marinospirillum sp.
CCTCTATCCAATCTGGTTTACTGGGTCCGTGGTCTGCCCGCGCCTGGCAGCGTGGATTATCGCAACGAACAAACCCTGCATCAACAAGGCTGGGTAGTTGAATGGCCACGCTGGACCCAGACTCAAGACTATCCGCTTCCCACCCTGATCGTGGCTAGCCGTGGTGATTTCACCCTGCGCCTGGCCATCACGGAATGGACGCTGCTCAACCCATGAACCTGACTCTGTCCTTGCCTGCACCGGGCAAAATCAACCGCATGCTGCATATCCTGGGCAAAAGGAGCGATGGCTACCATCAGTTGCAAACTCTATTCCAGTTCATTGATCTGGCCGACCAGCTCTACTTTACTCCCACCGCCACCTCAGGCATTGAGGTGGATTGCCCTGACCTGGATCTGGCAATGGAGGACAACCTGGTTTATCGCGCGGCCAAGCACCTGCACCAATTCATGCCAGATCAAGGGGTTCAGATACGCATTGAAAAACGCCTACCCCTAGGCGGTGGACTGGGTGGTGGCAGCTCCAATGCAGCCACCACGCTAATAGCCCTGAATCAGCTATGGCATCTGGATCTCAGTCTGGACACCCTGGCCAAAATCGGCCTCAATCTGGGGGCCGATGTACCGGTCTTCATCAGGGGCCAGGCGGCCTGGGCTGAAGGCGTGGGTGAGCGCTTACTGCCTGTGACTCTCGAGCAACAACCCTGTGTCATTCTGCATCCGGGCTGCCACTGCTCCACGGGTGCCCTGTTTCAAGATCCACGCCTGCCCCGCCAAACGCCGCCCATCTCGGTTGATGAGGCGCTCCACCTGACCGGCAGCAACAACTTCACTGCTTTGGCACTGACCCTTTATCCGGCTTTGAATGCCTGTTTTGACTGGGTGAAACAGCAGGGACACACCCCCTGCCTGAGCGGAAGCGGCGCCTGTGTTTTTGTGCTGTGTGAAAACCTCACTCAGGCTGAACTGCTGGTGCAAAACTTCCCCGACCAACTGGCGGGGGCAGCCACTCAAGCCTGGATCACTCAAACTCAGAATCTGTCACCCTGCCACGCTTTGCTCAGCCAGCCGCTATAGACGCAGAAAAAACCCCGCACAAAGGTTCACAAGCCTTGGCATCTTGTTTATAATTCTGCGCCATTGAGCTTGGGGTGTCGCCAAGTGGTAAGGCAGCTGGTTTTGGTCCAGCCATCCGGGGGTTCGAATCCTCCCACCCCAGCCACTCAATATCACGCACTTTGACAGATCAGTGAATCACTGGTCTGCCTCCTAAAGAAGCCTCCATGATCAGATTCTTAGGGTGAGACTGTGTCTAACTTGATGGTGTTTTCCGGCAATGCCAACCCAGAGCTGGCGCGTAAAGTTGTCAGCTGCCTCGACATCCGCATGGGTGATGCAACTGTTGGCCAGTTCAGCGATGGAGAAATTGCCATCGAGATCAACGAAAATGTTCGCGGCAAGGACGTTTTTGTCATCCAGTCCACCTGTGCACCCACCAATGACAATCTGATGGAGCTGATTTTGATGGTGGATGCACTGCGTCGTGCATCGGCCCACCGGATCACCGCCGTGATCCCCTACTTTGGCTATGCCCGTCAGGATCGCCGTGTGCGCTCTGCGCGTGTACCGATTTCCGCCAAGGTGATTGCCGACATGATGTGTGCGGCAGGCGTAAACCGGGTGATGACCATGGATTTGCACGCCGACCAGATTCAGGGCTTTTTTGATGTGCCGGTGGATAACATTTACGGCTCACCAGTACTGCTGGATGACATCGAACGCCAAAACTACAGCGATATGGTGGTGGTTTCACCGGATGTCGGCGGCGTGGTTCGTGCACGTGCCATCGCCAAAGAATTGAATGACACGGATCTGGCCATCATCGACAAGCGCCGCCCTCAAGCCAACCAGGCTCAGGTGATGCACATCATCGGTGATGTTAAAGACAGAACCTGTCTGCTGATTGATGACATGGTAGACACGGCAGGCACTCTGTGCAAAGCCGCAGAGGCACTGAAAACCCGGGGTGCCAAACGTGTCGTTGCCTATTCGACCCACGCGGTTTTATCCGGCAATGCGCTAGAAAACCTGAGTCACTCAACCCTGGATGAGCTGGTGGTCACCGATACCATCCCTCTGACCCAGGCCATACTCAATACCGGTAAAATTCGTCAGCTGACAGTCTCCAGCCTGCTGGCTGAAGCGGTTCGCCGCGTGAGTAATGAAGAATCCATCAGTGCGATGTTTCGTTAAACATCCACTGACACACTGAACACCCAACTGGTGTAACTGACTCCGTTATCTGGTCGCGGATAGCGGGGGTTTAATTAACCGTCCATGAGGACAACCCAAATGACACAATTTACTTTTATCGCCACAGCACGTAACGATCTGGGGAAGGGTGCGAGCCGCCGCCTGCGTCGTGCTAAGCAGTACATTCCAGCCATTGTTTATGGTGGTGAGTCTGCACCTCAGCCAATCGCCGTTGAACAGCGCGAGTTCTATCGTGTACTGGAAACCGAAGAAGCCATTTACACCTCGATCCTGAACCTTGAAGTCGATGGCAAAAAGCATCAGGTCATCATGAAAGACATGCAGCGCCATCCTTTCAAACCCCTGGTCATGCACATTGACTTCCAGCGCGTTGACAGCGAACACAAGGTCACCATCAACGTACCGGTTCACTTCCTCAACGAAGAAGCCTGTGTTGGTGTCAAGCAGCAAGGCGGCCTGATTCAGCACCTGCTGAACGAAATTGAAGTCACTGCCCTGCCACAGGATCTGCCTCAGTCGATTGACGTTGACGTGGCTGCACTGGAGCTGAACCAGACCGTCCACCTGTCTGACCTGAAACTGCCAGAAACGGTGACCATCGTTGCACTGAGCCACGGCGGTGACACGGGTGTTGTCAGTGTTCACGCGAAGAAAGGCGGTAGCGAAGAAGCTGAAACTGAAAGCGATGAAGGTGAAGCGGCTGAGTAATCCTCACCCCGCTTTCTTTCGTAAACCCAGGCAGCCTGAACCGGGCTGTCTGGGTTTTTGCATCACAGGACAGGCCGCATGAGTGAAGCAATCCAACTGCTGGTCGGACTGGGCAATCCCGGTAACGAATATGCCCACACTCGCCACAATGCCGGTGCCTGGCTGGTCGAACAGCTGGCCAAATCGCTGGGTGTCAGCCTAAAGCCTGGAAAATTTTCCGGTCTGCAAGCAAAGGTGGACTTTCATGGTCACGCTTTGCATCTACTGATCCCCACCACCTATATGAACCGCAGTGGTCAGGCCATCGGCCCCTTGGCGCACTTTTACAAGCTCACGCCAGCCCAGCTACTGGTCGCACATGATGAGCTGGATCTGCCGCCTGGTGTCGCCCGGATCAAACAAGGCGGCGGTCATGGTGGTCATAACGGACTGCGCGATACAATCAGCGCACTGGGCAACCAAAAAGATTTCTA
>SKHR01000134.1 GCA_007116865.1 Marinospirillum sp.
GTAAATTGAAATGAAAAGGCTTTAAGCGCAGAGAAAAGCCAAGTTGCGTGCTGGAAAATGAGCAGACCAGCCCAAACGCTGGGCAACAACCGTCAAGGTTTGCGGACGGTAAAAAACCACATGGGTTGGATCGCGGCGATAGTGCCAGCGGGCAAAAGCAGCATCATCGGTTTGAAAGCTGGTCATCAATGCGAGTATGCCGCCCGGCTTGAGGCACTGGCTTAAGCGGCTGAACTCGGCTGCCGGATGGTGGAAGTGCTCAATCACCTCGGTGCAGGTGATAAAGTCATACGATCGCTGGAGCGCCTCGGGGTGATCATAAAAGGCGGGGTCATAAAGAGTCATCTGGTGTCCGGCCTCACTGAGCATGGCGGCCAAAGCCGGGCCAGGGCCGCAACCATAATCCAGTCCCTGACTTTGTGGTGCTAACTGGGCCAGTAATGGGTCTGCCAGTTGTGACAAGAAACGCCGGTACTGGGGGTCATCAACCTCATTGCGATGCAGTTGATACTGCGCGCGTTCAGTTGACTGATCCGGGCGCTGAGCTGGATCCAGGAAGGTTGCCAGGCAGTGGTTGCAGCGCCAGTAGTCCTTGTCTTCGACCTGGATAAAAAAAGTGACGGCGTCTGCTTCACAAACACAGCAGAGTTGAGGGGCTTGGGACATGGTTTTGGTGTGTTGTTCATGGTCAGATGGGGCATCTTAGCAGGTTTTTTGCCCCACAAAAAAAGCCGCCCTGTGAGCCAGGGCGGCAAGACTCGCTTGATGATGAGGAGAAACCCAAAAAACCAGTGATTAAGCGGATTCTTTGGATCAGAGCAAAAGCTCTAGGTAAAATATAATCATTATCATTTGAATCGTCAAGCCGAATTTTAATTTTTTTTATTAAAGTCATTGGCAAAAGCTTGGCAGCTGGGTTGGCTGGTTCATCAACTGCTCAAAAAATGCTGGAACCACTTGTGTGGCTGGGCCGTAAAGGCAAAAATCAAAGTCTTTGCGAGTCGGTTCAAGATTGAGTTCGGCGGTCAAAGCGCCGGCGCTTTTTGCCAGGGCAACAAAACCGGCCGCTGGATAAACCTGCCCTGAGGTGCCAATGGAAACAAACAGGTCGGCTTGTTCTACAGCGGCCTGGCAGGCATCCAGTTGATAGGGGATTTCACCAAACCAGACGATATCCGGGCGCAGGGGGGCTGATTCAGCGCAGACGGGGCAAAGATCCGTTGAGTTGAGGTCGTGAACCCAGGTCTGGCGATGACCACAGGCCGGGCAAAAGACACTTTGCAGTTCACCGTGCATGGCGATCAGATTCTGACTGCCTGCACGGCGGTGCAGGTTATCAACGTTCTGGGTGATCAAGGTGAAGCGACCACCTTGAGCGGTCAGTGCCTGTTCAAATTTGGCCAGCGCCAGGTGGGCGGCATTCGGTGCGACCTGTGGGTCCTGCAACTGAGTCCGGCGCTGATTGTAAAAATCCAGCACCTTGGCTGGATTGCGGGCATAGGCATCCGGGGTGGCGACTTCTTCAATGGCATGATTGGCCCATAAGCCATCACTGGCTCGAAAGGTTTGAATGCCGGATTCAGCCGAGATCCCTGCGCCTGTGAGTAGTACAATGGAGTTCAATGCGGTCATCGGTTCATACCCTGTTGAGCGAAATAGAAGCGCACCAGTCAGCGCTGGTGAAGCCAATTGATTGAGTGACTATAAGGAATTTTTTGATTGTGATTAAGTCGTCTTTCCCCGCTGAGCCGGAAAAAGCATTTAGTTTTTTAGCCCTGGCTTTGCGTCAGCGCCTGATCAAACGCTGGTCCTTGATGTATTCCGTGCATGAAGAATCGGTATTAGAGCACTCGGCGGTTGTGACGCTCTTGGCTCTGATGGCCGGACACATTGCGAGCCAATCTGGTCGCCCAATCGACATGGGGAAACTGTTATCCCATGCCGCACTGCACGATGTGGCCGAAGTGCTCTGCTCCGATGTGGTCACGCCGGTCAAAAAGGCCAGCCCTAAACTGGCCGAAGAGTTTGCCCGTCTTGAGCAGGCTGCCGAAGCCCGGCTGCTGGAAACCCTGCCAGAAGCACTGCGTGGCCCGATCGAGCAGGCGTTTGCTCCCGGTGGTTACGAGCAGGATCTGGTCAAAGCCTGTGATGTGTATGCCGCTTATATCAAGTGTCGCATCGAGGTTGCCAGTGGCAATGGGCTGGAGTTTGGTGAGGCGCTGACTGTGCAGCAGCGCAAGGTAGAAGCCCTGCGCGCAGAGTTCGAAGAAATCCGCGCCATTGATGACTGGTTTGGAGCCAGCTTTGGCGCCTCGGTCGATCTGCTGCTGAAGCCGCTCATGCCCGAGGCTTAGGTTTCGGGCGTAAGGCGTAACTCTTTGGGGATTGAGAAGGTCACGCTTTCTTCACGCCCTGGCAGCTCTTGGGGTGGCTGAGCCCCCCAGTTGATCAGCTGCTGAATCACCGCTTTGACCAACACCTCGGGGGCGGAGGCACCGGCAGTAATGCCGACCGTCCCAATGCCTTGCAGCCAATCGGCCTGAAGATCTTCGGCACCGTCGATCAAATAGGCTTTGGCGCCCATGCGTTCGGCGAGCTCTCTGAGGCGGTTTGAATTGGAGCTGTTCGGGCTGCCCACCACCAGTACCAGATCAGACTGGGTCGCCAGGGTTTTTACCGCATCCTGGCGGTTTTGCGTGGCATAACAGATATCATCCTTGCGTGGCCCATTGATCGCGGGAAAACGGGCTCGCAGGGCATCAATCACCTTGGCCGTGTCGTCCATCGACAGGGTGGTTTGAGTCACATAAGCCAGATGCTGTGCATCCCGAACCTGAAGTTTCTCGACATCCTCGGTGCTTTCAACCAGATAAATCGAGCCGCCTTGAGCCGGATCATAACGGCCCATGGTGCCTTCGACCTCCGGGTGACCGGCATGGCCGATCAAAATACATTCCTGGCCACGGCGGGCAAATCTCAGTACCTCCATATGCACCTTGGTCACCAGGGGGCAGGTGGCATCAAAGACTTTCAGGCCACGTCGGTCTGCTTCCTGCTGTACCGCAAAGGAAACCCCGTGAGCCGAGAAAATCACGATGGAGTGATCGGGCACCTCATCCAGCTCATCCACAAAAACCGCGCCGCGCTCGCGCAGAGTGTCGACCACAAAGCGGTTGTGAACCACCTCATGGCGCACATAAATCGGTGGCCCCAGCACATCCAGCGCTCGGTTAACGATTTCAATTGCTCGATCCACACCCGCGCAAAAGCCGCGCGGGTTGGCCAGTTGAATGCGGGGAGCCATCAGCAGGTCCTTATTGGATGGAGGCCGGTGTGACGTCCAGAATTTCCACCTCAAAAGTGAGCGTGCGCCCAGCCAGTGGATGGTTGAAATCAACCTTGACCTCGGCATCACCGACCTCGGCGATCACCCCTGGCA